>PCSS01000262.1 GCA_002771395.1 Bacteroidetes bacterium CG23_combo_of_CG06-09_8_20_14_all_32_9
TATTTTTTCATTTGGTGTTGAATAGTTACAAAAGTTCAATATTTTTTCATTTGGTGTTGAATAGTTACAAAAGTTCAAATAAAATCAGTCGTTCATCAAGGTCATAAGGCTTTTAATTTTTCACGTTTTGCATTTTTTATTAAATGTTTTTCATTTGTTGTTTATTTCTTTAATTTTTACCTGCAAGTATTGAGAAGTTACATATCCCGTATTTTCTTATACCCTATACCTCTATACCTTATAAATTAAAAATTTTGATATTACGGGCAAACACTAATTAAGATAAAAACCTGATACCAATAACAATATGGTCATCAATTTGTTCCATATCACCACGCCAATCAAGAATTTCTTTTTCAATCAAATATTTCTGTTCGTTCAAAGGTTTTTGATGAATTACTGTTAAAAATTCTTTAAATCTTTTGTACATATATTTTTTACCTTTTTGTCCACCAAATTGGTCGGCAAAACCATCAGAAAAAAGATAAATTATATCGCCTGCTATTATATCAATATCATTGCGGGTAAAAGGAATATTCATTCTGTCGTGAAGCCCGACAGGCATTTTATCGCCTTTAAACTCTATAAGTTCCCCATTTCTAATAAGATACAGTGGATTATTGGCGCCGCTGAATTCGAGTTTATGGTTATTAAATTCGTATGCTATAAGGTTAATATCCATTCCGTCTTTTGTTTCACCTTCGCGTCCTGATTGATTTAGCGATTCGATAATTAATTTACGTAAATGGTTGAGTAAAATATCGGAATGAGTTACTTCGGGTTTTGTAATAAGTTCATTTAAAAAGCTAATTCCAAGCATACTCATAAATGCACCTGGAACTCCGTGTCCTGTGCAATCGGCGGCAGCAGCAATAAATATTTGAGTTTGTTCAATTTTTTTAAGAAAGTAAAAATCTCCTGAAACAATATCTTTTGGTTTATAATAAATAAAAAATTCTAACCCCGGGATTTTAATATTATTTTCAGCAGGCAGTAATGCTTCCTGAATTCGTTGTGCATAGCGAATACTATCTGTAATATCCTTGTTTTTATGTTCAATTTCTTTGTTTTTGATAAGAATTTCATCTTTTTGGCGAACAACTTCTGCAGTACGTTCTACTACTATACCTTCAAGGCGTTTTTTGTCGGCTTCAAGTTTTCTTGTATAAATTTTTATTGAAAAGATAAGAATAAAAATGCCCATAATAACATAGCAAATATATGCCCATGTTGTTCTATACCACGGAGGTAGAATTTCAAATTCATATTGAGCAATTGTACTTTCGTTGACAAAAATGTTTCGGGCTTTTACTTTAAATGTGTATTTTCCTTCTTTTAAGTTAGTATAAACAGCTTTATTATCATTTGTCCATTTTGACCAGTTTTGGTCAAATCCATCTAAGAAATAACTGTATTGCAAATTAGTTTCATCTTCAAAATAAGGTGCGGCATAAGAAAAAGTAAGGTTATTAAAACGATACATTAAGGATGGTTTTAACTCGTTTGGTTGAATTAAAGATGGAACGCGAATAGAATCCCCCTTTGCAATTAATATATAATTTGTACCGTTAAAAAGAACCGAATCATTTGTCGTGATTGTAACAGAACGGATTAGTGTATTATATGTTATATTATATTTCCGTTTATAAAAGTTATCGTAACAGAATAATCCTTCCGAACCGCCAATCCATGTTAGTCCATCGGGTTCAGAATATACAACATGTATCGACATTTGAGGAAGTCGTCTGAAAGGTATAGTATCAGCAAGGTACTCATTATAGTGCCTGATAAATTTATAAACGCGGTTATCAATATTCATCCAAACCTGGTTGTTAAAGCCTGGATAAAATGAAATAATATTACGTTTGTTTTTATTAATATTGTTACCAAATTGGTTGCTGGGAATAAATTTATTTTGTGTTTTATCGAAAACATAAAATCCTTTTGCAGTAGCGAATACTATACCTTCCGAAGTTTCGGCGATAAAAATATCGTTCATAACCGGTAACCCGTCATTGGTAGTATAGTTTGTACCTTTGCCGTCGGGAGAAAGTCGGTAAACTCCATTTACTAAACTTCCAATCCATAGGTTACCATCGTTATCTTCAGCTAATGAGCGAATTTCACTCTTTATTTTTTCATGAGGTACAATTTTAAAAGTTCCATTTACATAACTTGCTATTTTTAGTCCTTTTTCATCTCCTATGTAAAGTGTATTCTTATTTTTTTTAGAAACATAAATAGTTTGTGCGTATATTTTTTTATCTTTTAATGAAGTAAACCATTTTACTTTATTATTAAATATTTCTGCAAGTGCCCAGTTGGAACCAATAATAAGATGTTGCTCACCTTCAATATTCATTAATTTCATGGTATTTATTGATTGCCCTTGAAATTCAGGAACCAAAATAAAAACAGGGAACCCGTTTGTATTATATTCAAGGTGGTATAAACCAAGATTAGTGCCAACATAAAGTACTCCATTGTATCTAATTACATCGAAAATTGTACCTGCAAGTTTCGATTCGTTTGAAAAATATCTGAAAGGGCTGTTGAATTCAAATTTTGAAATACCATTATTAAGTGTAGTCCAAATTACGCCCTGGTCTTTGCAATAGTAAACATCACTAATTGATTTAGCCTGAACACCTGTTGAGTTGGTATAATTTTCAATAAGCTTTCCCTTTTTCTCAGTAATTGCAAGTCCTGCATTTATTGTTGCCCAAGCGTACAGGTTATAGTTAATTCTTGTACCACCATAAGCGATATTATTTATAAGAAATTGATTGGTTTTATTGAACTGGGTATTTCTTCTTTCGGGTTTTTCAATTGTTCCGTCTGGTATATTGTAAAGAAAAAGTCCGTCATAAGTAAAAACAATTAATTGACCACGTTTATATGGCAGAATATTAAGAATGTCTTTGTCAATAAAAAATTCACCCCCTTTAGTTTTTTCAACTTTGTTACCATTAAGTTTTAAAAGCCCATCTTTCCAATTGCCAATATAAAGAACGCCGTCAACATAAAAACTCCAGAAACAGCCTTCTGGCAATACAACAGGTTCAACTTTCAAGTTGTGTTTATAAACAAAGATATAGTTAATAGAACAAAAATAAACTTCGTCTTTATTGTTTACATAAATTTTCCAGATAGTTGATAATTTATACTTGGATGTGTCTAAATGCATACTAAATGATTTGTAAATCATTTTTCCGCTAAGGTCAACTTCTAATCTTCCAAATTCATTAACAGCACCAACATAAATAGTGTTATTTGAATCTACTGCAAGACAACGTACAATTGAATTATTGGGAACCGTAATTTTTCTCCACGATTTTCCATCGTACTCTAAAACGCCGTTATCGTTATTTCCTATGTAAATAATTCCTCTTTTATCGCGCACAACTGCCCAATTTTGACTATGAGCCATATATTCTTTAGGAGAAAAATTCCTGAAAAAAGGAATGCCCGTTTTGTTTATCTGTGCTAAACCAAACAAATAGAACAGTATAAACAGTTGTGTTAGAAATATTTTTAAAATGGTTGTTTTCATAAAAATTGAATATAAAAGTATAATTTTTTGATTGAAAAAAAAATAATTGAAAAAATATAGATTTTTTAACTATTCAGACCATGTTATTTTTAGCCACAGATTATATCAATTTATCTTTACTTTTGTTGCTGAATAGTACCAACAATATTTATTTTGATGAAAATTGCAGTTGACTTTGATGGAACCATAGTTGAGCATCAATACCCACAAATAGGTGAGGAGAAACTTTTTGCAATAGAAACGCTTAAACAAATTCAAAAGCAGGGGCATCAACTTATTTTATGGACATACCGCACAGGATGTGAGTTAGATGGAGCCATTGAATTTTGCAGGAAACGGGGTTTGGAGTTTTATGCTGTTAATAAAAATTATCCTGAAGAAAAATACGACGAAACAAGTCCCCGAAAATTAGAGGTTGACCTTTATATTGATGACCGCAATTTTGGCGGCTTTGTTGAATGGAGCAAAATTTGGGAAACCTTTAATACCGAATCACTCAAAAACTCAGAAGATAATTTCTTAAAAAAGAATAAAAGGTCTTTTTGGAAAAGAATATTTGGTTAACTTCATTACTTTCAGATTTCTACAACTCCAAGTTACGCAAATTATTACAGTTCATTGTATTATCTTCCACTCATCTATTCTCCTGAATCCTCTTAAAAAATCAGCAATACACATACGTTTACGTCCTTCCGATTGAAGTTCGGTAATGCTTATTATACCACCATCGCAAGTAATATACATATAATTATTTCCATCGGAAATAATCTCACCAAAGGCTGAATTATGTCTGCCATCAATTATTTCGGCAGAAAATATTTTTATTGTAATATTTTTACCTGTAGATTTATTTTCAAGAATAGTCCACGCTGCCGGGTAAGGGCTTAATCCGCGAATATGGTTATAAATATCGTTAATCTTTAATTTCCAATTTATTTTACAAGTATTGCGGGTAATTTTGGGAGCAGTTTTCAACTTTTTACCGGGAACAATTAATTGTTGTTGTGAAATTGGTTGGTAATTTTCTTTTTCAATGGAGTTAACCGTTTTTACAAGCAAACCGGCTCCTTTTTTCATCAACAAATTGTGAAGTACACCGGCATTATCGGTTTCATTAATCGAAACTTCTTCATAATGAATAATTTTACCTATATCAATTTCTTTTTCAATAAAAAATGTTGTGATACCTGTAATTTTTTCACCGTTAATGATAGCCCAATTTATTGGTGCAGCACCTCTGTAATCGGGTAATAGCGAGGCATGTAAATTAATTGTTCCTTTTTTGGGCATTTGCCATATAACTTCGGGTAACAGTTTAAATGCCACTACTACAAATAAATCGGCATTAAATTTACGCAATTCAGAAATAAAATTTTCGTCTTTTAGTTTAACTGGTTGAAGAACAGGTAAACCCTTTACTTCGGCAAATTTTTTTACTTCACTTTTACGGGGCAGCAATCCGCGTCCTGCCGGTTTATCGGGAACGGTAACAACTGCGCATACATCGTTGCCTGCTTTTATTAGCGCATTAAGCGATTCTACTGCAAATTCGGGAGTTCCCATGAAAACAATACGCATATTATTTATATTTTTTCAGACTGCAAGTTATACATAAAATGGGATAAATTGTTACATTTTGATTATTAAAAAATTTCAGATTTCAGACTAAAAAATTTTTCGGGAAAATTTACAAGGTAAAGTTTTTCGGTAGCACGGGTAAAAGCAGTATAAAGCCATCGCAAATATTCTGTATCGGGTTGTATGTTAGTTTGATAACCGGCATCTAAAAAAACATTTTTCCATTGTCCGCCTTGTGCTTTGTGGCAAGTAATTGCGTACGCAAACTTTACCTGAAGTGCATTATAATATGGGTCGGCTTTAAGTTTTTCATTTCTTTTAGCAAAAGAAGGTTCATCGGAATAATCACTTATAACGCTGTTATACAAATTATTAGATTGTTCTTTTGAAATTGACGGACCTTCTGAAGAAAGTGCGTCTAACATTAGTTTAACTCTAATTTCAATATTAGAGTAATCTGTTAATTCAATAGTTGCATCGCAAAACCGGAAGTTGTGCATTTCTTCGTATTTATGAATTCTGCTAATTCTGATAATATCACCATTAGCAATAAAGTTTGTAGGAGCATCATCGGTAAGCCAGCTATAACTGTTTTTTACCACCATTAAAAAATCGCCTTGCGAAATTTCCTCTTCGCGATACAGAATGCTGTTACGTATTCCTTGATTGTAACGGTTTGCCTGTTTATTTGAACGGCAAATTACTATACTTTCATTTATTCCCTGTTTTTCATACGATTGGTTTATTTTTTCGGGAAAATCTGTACCCGTTATTCTTTCTATATCAAAGTTTTCTGATAAGATTAAGAAATTATGGGAATTTTCATCTTCAATTTTTTTACGTATATTAGTAGCATTTAAAAGAATTCCCGAGCCTTGTTCTTGCCTTACAACTTGTTTTAAAGTAGATTCTGTTGTACTAAATCCATAACTATTAACTGCCTGTAAATTGAGTGCGGAACTTTGCACAACTCCAACCGGCGGAAGTTGAGCAGTGTCGCCTACCAAAATGAGTTTGCACCCGGGCTTGCTAAAAACAAATTGTACTAAATCGTCTAATAAATGTCCTGAACCAAAAATTGAATTTTCAGATGCCTGATTAGAAATCATCGAAGCTTCATCTGTAATAAAAATAGCATTCTTATGAGTGTTATAATTCAGAACAAAACTTCCATATCCGATGTTTTTATTTTTCTGACGGTAAATTCGTTTGTGAATTGTATAAGCCTCGCGGTGGCAATAACCTGAAATTACTTTTGCAGCCCTTCCTGTTGGTGCCATTAATTCATAGCTTATTTTTATTTCTTCAAGAGTTAAAACTATTGCTTTAATTAAAGTAGTTTTTCCGGTACCGGCATGTCCATTTAAAATAAGTATCTGGTATTCAGAGTTTGGTAGTATAAAACCACTTAAAATAGAAGCCGCTTTTGACTGGTCGGAGGTTGGTTCGTAACCAATGTTACGAATAATGAAATTATAAATGTAGTTTGAAAGCATAAAATATAATTACGAAAATAGGGTATTTTACAGGAAAAACAAACATTAACAATGAAACAATGAATATAAAACAATAAACATAAATGATAAAATGTAACTTTGAAAAAATTTTATTTAGAGTCTGTCCTTAAAGTCGAAAAATTTGAAAAATAATATCAGAATTTTAAAATTTGATATTTCAGGTATAAGGTATAAAGGTATAAGGTATAAAGGTATAAAGGTATAGGGTATAAGGTAATGTCACTAATTTAAGGATAAATTTAATAAATAACGAACACCGAACAAGGAATGA
>PCSS01000365.1 GCA_002771395.1 Bacteroidetes bacterium CG23_combo_of_CG06-09_8_20_14_all_32_9
GTCTTCATCAATCCTATCAATCTTCTTCAATCTACATCAATCTGAAAAATATAAGTAATTAATAATGAAACAGTAACTAAAATATAAACACATGAAATTACGCTTACTAATTTTGATATTATCTGTAATAAGCAGTTCTACGTGGAATGTTTTGAATGCTCAAACCGAAAATTTGCCTGCCAATACCAATAACTATACCCGAAACATTGATTCCGAAGATTATAATGCCGATATTTTAAATGAACTCCTTCGTAAAGAAATAAATAAATATCGTACAAAACAAAAAGCAGATACTTTAACTTTTGAAATAATACTTAAAAATGCTGCTGACGACCAAACTGTTTTTATGGCTCAAACCATGAATGCCACTTATGAGCAGAGCGGGGAAAAAAGCACAACAGGAAAAAGAATTGTTTTTTACGGCGGCTCCGATAATGGAGACGAGTTAGTTGCTAAAATGCCAATTAACAAAGGGAACGAAATATATACTTACGGTAAAGTTGCAGATGATATTATGTTTAAATGGCTGTCGGATAAAAAAGGATTGCTCGTACTTAACGACCCCAAATACATGTTTTTTGGTATCGGTTCCGCCCTTGATGCCGAACATAATAAAGTTTATGTTTCAGTTGTTTTTGGAAACTACAGTTCGTTTAATGCCGGAAGTACACGGAGCAAAGAACTTGCAATACCATTTACTACAAAAAAATACGGACTCGAAAGATTTGACGATAAAATTTGTAAAGGCTGCGATAAGTTCAGAAATATTGAAAATTTACAAAAGGGACTTTACGTAAAAGAAGGCGATATTTATTTTAAGTACAACAATTTTAAAGCACTTAATAAACTTTTAAAAGACCCCTCTGACGGGTTGGTAGTTGACGTTGTACAACGCCTGCAATACCCGTGCGAAGGCGAAAACATTATTAATAACAACCTTGTGAATAAGGGCGTGATGATTAAAAGATTTAAAGCAACAAAATTTGAAAAGAAAAATCTTGTAAAAGACACTAAAGAGCAAAAAAATAAAGTTGAAGTATTAATTGGAAAATTGCCAAAAGGAATTACCGATAATTATGAATTAAATTTATTGATAGTAATTGGCAATAAAGTCTGTCGCACAATTTCTCCATCGTTTGACGAAAGTGGTGGTGTTGAATATTCAAATGTTATTGAATTACTTGCCGATACAGTTGTTACTGGAGAATCGGAATATATTCCTACAACTGAAAATTCAACTCTTGAGTTCATAATTCCTTTTGAGAAAAATAAATTTACTTACAAACCCGAAGACATTGAACCTCTTATAAAAAAACTAAAAGAGCCCGATTTTATTATAAAAGACCTTTCCATTTATGCTTATTCTTCAATTGAAGGTACCGACGAAACAAATAAAATACTTCAGAAAAACCGTGCCGAAAGCATTGTGGAGGCTTTAAAATTTCGTCAAAAACACAAAATAGTTTATAAAATAACTACCGGTGATAACATTGAAGATTTTAAACGCGACATTCAGGGAACCGAATTTAACAATATGGCAAACATGTTAATTTCTGAAATTCAGGAATATATCAGAAAAAATAATCTTGCAGAAAAACTCGAGCCAATTTTACAACAGCACCGTTACTCAAAAATTACTATGAAAATTACTTATGATATTGAAGGTAAAAAAGAACAGGCTTTTGTGCTTAGCCGTTTTAATAAAAGCGTGAAAGAAAATAACTTAATACGTGCACTTTCTGTTCAGAAATTTATTTTCAGAAAAGTTTTAAAGAAAGAATATACCGCTGAAGCAGTAACAGGACAAGAAATTCCGGAAACTCCTGAATTTGCCGGGCTTTTATTAAATAAACTGTGGCTGTCGGGGTTATTAATGAATAAATTATGGCTCGAAAAATACATTAATAACGATGATATTAATGAAGAATATTGCGATAAAATTACTGCTCTTCACAACATGGCACCAGATAATTTCTATATAACTTACAATTGGTATTATTGCCGCATACTGCACGAAGAATTTAAAGATGATAAAAATATCGTTGATTTTCAGAAAGAAATAAGTGATTTATATTCAACAGGCTTAAAAAAGCAAACTGTTGATTTACTTAATATGGAGTTACAGTATAAAATAATTCAGTATTTAGATACTCTGGGAACTCCATCACCATTGCTACTTGCAAGCTTTGATACCATCCGCTCCATTTCTAAACTTACAGAAGCCAACTGGCAAAACTCGCTTAAATTAGCGTACATTTTTGTTAATCTGAAAGATTATGAATTTGCAGCTAACCTTTTAGAGCCTTATATTATTAGTGATAATCCGTATGACGAATTAATTTTTTCATATATTGTAATTTGCAGTCATTTGCCTTACAAATTCGGTTCGCCCAGATTTTTTCTTGCCATGAACAAAGCCAAAGATTTGGATAAAGAAAGATATTGCAAGCTTTTTAATAAAGATAAACTTACTATTCAGGCATTCGAAAACACTAAAGTAAAAGAAGTTTATTGTAAAATATGCAGTGATAAAAAATGAAAAAATGTATCATTTATGGACTAATAATTTGCTTATGCTTACAGGTATTGCAGGCACAGGAAAAAAAACCGTTTAATTTAGAATTATACTTTAACCGTACACTCACCGACAACGACAGGGTAAAAATAAAAGACAATATTTTTCAATATTCCCAACAAATTCACGCAAAACCAAAAAATGCTACTTTGTATATAAACCGTGGCGTTCAATATGCGTATTTAGGACTTTACCCCGATGCCATAAGCGACTATAACAAAGCCATTAAAATTGATTCTACTCTTGCCGCAGCTTATTACAACCGCGGAATAGCAAAAGCAAGATTTGCATACACAAAAGGGTCTTGCCAGGATGTTAAAAAGTCAGCCATTTTAGGACTTGCACAAGGAAAAGAATTGTACAATAAAAAATGCGGTTTATTTAAAAAGGAATTGGGAGAATTGCCGTAAATATCAACTAATAAACATGTTACAACCACGCATTTGGCTGTTATCAAACCTTCCTAAAACTTCAAAACTACTGTTGTTGTGAAATTTTCCTAAATCCTGCGTTTCTATAAAAGAGCATGAATACTGGTTTGCAAGATCAATAACATTTATTCCACCGGTACTTTTGGCGGCTAAAGAAAAAGGGTCGTAAATGTCGCGGATAAAAATTTTCATCCATGGCGGACAGTAATAAATACCATTCCCTATAGAATATGCCTGCGAGAGCAACTCGGTCATTCCATATTCGCTGTGAATTGTTGTAACACCTAATTTATTACACAATGTTTTATGTAGTTCGGTTCGTGTAATTTCTTTTCTTCTGCCTTTCATGCCGCCGGTTTCCATTACTATGAAATTATCGGAAAGGTGTTGTGGTAAAGCATCTGCAAAATCTAATAAAGCAAAACTAACTCCCAAAAGTATAACTTTTTGTGAGCTTTTATAATATTTCTTCAGGGTTTGATTTAATCCGGAAATATTGTTCAGAAAAAAACCACTATCCTTGCAATCGCTGAGTTTTATCAGTTCATTTACCATATAAACTAATGATGAACCTTCTCTTTCGAGATATAATGGCAGTAAAGCAAAAAAACAATATTCCTGCGGAGCGCCATAAAACAATTGAAAACTTTGTATAAAACTTTTTCTGTAAACAGATAATTTATGTACATAATGTTTTGATGTTTCCTTGCCTGTTGAACCGCTACTTGTAAAAACGGTTTCAGCTTTTTCGGTGAACGTTGTTACTTTATGCGATTTAAAAAATTCAACCGGTAAAAATGGGATTTTTGAAATGCTATTTACCGACTCAGGTTTAATTTTCAGTAATTCAAGATATTTTTTGTAAACAAAATTATTTTTAACCTGATACCAAAATGTTTTAAAAGCAATATTCTCAAAATCTGCATTATTACTTATGCTTAAAAAATCTAAATTAACCATAATAACAAAGTTAATTATTAAGATAATTTACCCCGTTGGATATTGTTTATTGTTCATTGTTTCATTGCTTATTGCCTATTGCTTATTGCCTATTGCTCATTGTTTCATTATTTCATTATTTCATTGCTTATTGTTTATCGTTTGTCTTTTTCCATTATTTGCTTTATTTTCTTTTCTTCCCAGTTAGAACCGAATATCCTGCCTTTTGAATAAACTCCGAAAGCATGAATAGTTAAGCCTGTTCCCCAACCGATAAGTGGCCAAATAAACCAATAATTATCAGGTGTAGAAATAAGGTTAAATATAATCATAGCCGTATTTACAAGAACGTAAATTATAGCATGAATATACAAACCTTTAAGTTCTTCGAGACGTTCTTTTGCACGTTTGTATTTTTCTATATCTTCCATAATCTGTATTTTTTTTCAAAAGTAAGTAAAAATTAAAAAACCGGCTCATCGCCGGTTCTTTTTTATTTGAAAAGTAATGGAATTAAATCAACTACCCGGCTTGAGTAACCCCATTCGTTATCGTACCACGAAAGTACTTTTACGGTTTTTCCAATAACCATGGTACTAAGTGCATCAAAAATGCTTGAATGCGGATTATGAATAACATCAACCGATACAATTGGGTCTTCGGTGTATTCAAGAATACCTTTCATTGTAGTTTCGGCAGCTTTTTTAAAAGCCGCATTAATTTGTTCTTTAGTAACTTCTGTTTTTAAATTAGCAACAAAATCAACTAATGAACCTGTTGGGGTTGGTACGCGAATAGCCATGCCATCAATTTTTCCTTTTAATTCGGGAATAACTTTTCCAACCGCTTTAGCTGCACCCGTTGTTGTAGGTATTTGCGAAACAGCAGCCGACCTTGCTCTGCGTAAATCTTTATGCGGAGAATCAAGTATAATCTGGTCGTTGGTATATGAATGAACGGTAGTCATAAAACCGTTTTCAATGCCAAAATTATCATTAAGCACTTTTACAACGGGGGCAAGACAATTTGTAGTGCAACTGGCGTTTGAAACGCACTGGTCGGTAGCTTGCAAATGGTCATTGTTTACTCCAATAACTATCATTCTGTCAATTTCATCCTTGGCGGGAACGGTAAGTATAACTTTTTTGGCGCCGTTTTTTAAGTGGTCGCCGTATCCGCCTTTATCGCTTATTTTATTTACAAATTTCCCCGTTGATTCAATTACAACATCGGGAGTTGAATGCCATTTTATATTTGCAGGAATTCTTTCGGCGCAAACTTTTATTTTGATGCCGTTCACTATAATATTTTCATTATCGAATGAAATGGTTCCATCAAATTTACCCTGTGTTGAATCGTACTTTAACAGATGCGCCAGAGTTTTCGTATCTGTAATATCGTTAATACATACAATTTCGATGTCCGAACGGTTTAATGAAATTTTTAAAACGTTACGTCCAATTCGCCCAAATCCGTTGATTGCTACTTTTATCTTTGTCATATTCAAGAAATTAAATGTTGTTTAAACTAATTTTTATTTTTCAAAATTAATGTTTTTATATGCAATCACAAAAATATTGTACCCAATCTTAAAAATTAGTAAAATGATATTTTTTACAAAAAACCTTATCATAATTCTACAAAACTATCTTAAGACCAACAACTACTTTACAAAACTGAAAATATTTCAAAAATATATCCTGAATATTATATAATCAAGGTAAACCGTTTTGACAACTATGCCAAAAGTACCTTAGACGAATGGATATACTATTTAAAAAATGACGAGATAAAAGACGATTTCAGGGCAAAGGGTTTAGCAGAAGCAAAAGAGTTATTGAAAATTGATAAGATCAATGAAGAAGACCACAATGCTTACAAAAGATATTGGGAAAACAAAAGTTATGAAGCGAGCATGGTAAACACTATTAAATTTGATCGGGAATATAACCTAAAAAAAGCCAAAAAAGAAAAAGCTATTGAAATTGCAAAAAATCTTATTAATGCGGGTGTTGAAAAGGAATTAAAGTAGAAAATACTGAATTTATTGAAACAACGGATGAAGCCATAGATTTAGCAAATTAATATATTGCAGAAAAAGTAGTTGGACAAACAAGTTTTGCTGATTGTTTACATATTGCTCTTGCAACGATTTATCGAGCTGATTTTTTAATAAGCTGGAATTTTAAACATATCGTTAATATGAGAAGAATTCAAGGATACAATTCTATCAATATCAAGAATGGTTACAAACAATTAGAAATTCGTTCACCAAGAGATTTTATGATTTATGAAGAAAACATCTGAAAAAATATTTGACGCAGTTATTTTATGCGTGAGCAAAGAAAGAGGTTGACTGAGATTTTGTCTAAAATGACAAAAGAAGAAATTATTGAGTATTTTAAAAAAGAAAACCTGAAAATTTAATAAAACCCTGTGCCTAACATGGGGTTAGTGCAATTGCCGATACAGTGCGGATTCCAGCGTTTCTGCATCTAATAAACTTTCTTGTAACTTGACAGTACAGTGCTTCGAAATCGGCAACAAAAACATACCGCCAAACCGTTATGTTCAATTTTATAAAAAGCAAGGGAACGTCCTTATACAGTATAAAACCCCACTAACCAATTACTTTATAATTCCGGGAAAAAATAAGATTTTTATACTGCGAACGGCATAAAAACGACTATTTTATCAGGATAGAAATTGACAACAGAAATGTTCAAATATTTAATGCTTAATATTCAAATAATAAAACTCATTCAAGCCGTTGTACATTGAACATTGAGAGTTGAGAGTTGAGAATTTGAAATTTTTCAACAATCAATTAGGTTTTATAAAAATGCTGAAAAAGTGGTTCGTATACTTTGAATGGTGTTCACCACGTTGGATAATCTGTTGAATAACGATAGATGAACTTATAAAATATATCCTACGTGGTAAATTCTTACATT
>PCSS01000225.1:0-1476 GCA_002771395.1 Bacteroidetes bacterium CG23_combo_of_CG06-09_8_20_14_all_32_9
TCCATTGTTAATAACTTTTGGGGGTTCGCAAATAAAGCTTGATTTTGAAAGAATTTAACCTTATTCTTTTTTAACCTTAATAGAAAATCAGCGAGCGGTATTCAATTATCATTATAATAAGGTAATAAGGTTAAAGGGCTATAGGTTCAATTTTTCTATTAAGGTAATAAGGTTAAAAATTAATGGGTTCGATGTTTTTATCAAAGCAATAAGGTTATTAACCATGAAATTGCATAACGTGAGTTATTAACAATGATGTAGCAAAATTACATTACTTTTGCGTAAGGTGAGTTAATTAAAAGAGAGAGTATTCTTTATATGTCTTTATCTAACAGGGTAAGCACCTTTAAAATAAATAATATTGTGAGTAATCCTTGTTCTGAGATCAAAAAATGTATATATTACGGACAGACACTAATTAAGTACCAAAATACCTTGCTTCAGGGTGTGCAAAATAAAATCCTGAAACAGTTGCTGCTGGCAACATCGAATAATTTTCGGTAAGTGATGCTCCGATATTTTTCGTAACAGTTAATTCTTTAAAAATAATGGCTTTAAGTTTGTGTTCGGGACAACAAGGATAACCAGGAGCTGGTCGTATTCCGCTATATTTTTTTTTAAGTATTTCCTCAACATTAAGTTTTTCGTCAGGTGAATATGCCCAAAATTCTCTTCGCACTTTTTTGTGAAGATATTCGGCAAGAGCTTCAGCAAGTCTGTCGGCTAATATCCTAATCATTAGCGCAGAATACTCATCACCGGCATCTTTATATTTTTTTTCAAGTTTATCTACTCCAATGCCTGTAGTTACTGCAAACATTCCAATATAATCATTAGTTTTTAATTCTTTGGGAGCTATAAAATCGGAGAGGCAAAAATTGGGCTGACCGTTTTTTTTGGGTTCATGATTTCGTGGAAATGTAATTTTTTCAAATTTATTTTCCGAAGTGCAGTAATAAACATCATTACCATCAGAGTATGCTTTAAAAATACCAAACACAGCGTTTGCACTTATCATTTTTTCAGTATCTATTTTATCAAGAAAACTATGGGCATTGTGTAAAAGTTGTTTCGCTTCTTTTCCTTTTTTATGGTCGTTAAGTAAAGCGGGATAAACACCTTTTATTTGCCACTGGTAAAAAAAATATGCCCAACTGATGAAAGGTACAAGTTCTTTAATTGGAATATTTTTTAAAACCTTTACTCCTAAAATGGCAGGTTTTACTATTTCAGCATGTAAAACATCAAATTTAAAACGGTTTGCCAAAGCTTCCTGTTCCGAAATTTCTTTTTTATTTTCAGTTTTGCGGGAATAATTAATTCTCAACTCTTCATATTCAGAATAAAGTTTATTATAATAGCAGTCTTTTTTTGCAGGATTAAGCAAATCTGAAACTATTCCTGCGCTTAACGATGCGTCTTTTACATGAACAACTGTACCCGAGTATGCTTTGGCAATTTTTACGGCAGTATGAA
>PCSS01000225.1:1589-6876 GCA_002771395.1 Bacteroidetes bacterium CG23_combo_of_CG06-09_8_20_14_all_32_9
CCAACAATATCAACATTTAGTTTTTCGGCTTGGTTAAGTATAGTTTCGCGGGGAACCATTATTCCCAAATCAATAATTTCGTAATTGTTACATGCTAAAATAATTCCGGCAATATTTTTTCCTATATCATGAACATCACCTTTAACAGTAGCGAGCAGAATTTTTCCGGATTTTGAACTGTTATTCAATTGGTTTTGCTGTTCAAGAAACGGCTGGAGCACTGCCACAGCTTTTTTCATAACGCGGGCACTTTTTATTACCTGGGGTAAAAACATTTGTCCCGAACCAAAAAGTTCGCCTACCTTACCCATGCCTGTCATTAACGGACCTTCAATAATATCAATGGGGTGCGGAATAACATTAAGCATTTCGGCAATATCTTCATCAATAAAATCGGCATTCCCTTTTACAAGTGCGTAAGCGAGCCGTTCATTTACAGGAAATTTTCGCCATTCGTTAATACCTGGGTCTGTAACAATCTTATTTTTAAAATTGATAGCAGCGTCAAGCATTCGTTCGGTAGCATCGGCTCTGCGATTCAGAATTAAATCTTCGGCAAGATTACGAATATTTTCGTCAATTTGTTCATATACGGGCAAAGCACCGGCATTTACAATTCCCATGTCAAGTCCGGCTTTTATAGTATGATACAAAAACACCGAATGTATAACTTGCCTTATTGCTTCGTTTCCGCGAAAAGCAAACGAAAGATTACTTATTCCACCGCTGGTTTTGGCGTAAGGAAGATTTTCTTTTATCCATCTTACGGCTTCAATAAAATCAACAGCAAAATTGTTGTGTTCGGCTAATCCAGTACCTATTGTTAGAATGTTAACATCAAAAATGATGTCTTCGGGTGGAAAATTAAGTTTTTGTGTAAGAATATCGTAAGCACGTTTGCAGACTTCTATTTTTCTTTTGTACGTTGTTGCCTGCCCTTTTTCGTCAAACGCCATAACAATGGCTGCAGCACCATATTGCCTGATTTTCTTTGCTCTTTCAATAAAAAGAGCTTCGCCTTCTTTTAAACTGATAGAATTAACAATAATTTTTCCCTGAACACATTTGAGACTGTTTTCTAAAACGCTCCATTTTGATGAATCAACCATAATTGGAACTTTAGCTACATCAGGGTCGGAGCTAATCCACCTTAAAAAAATCAGTAATTCTGTTTCAGCATCAATCATACTATCATCAAGACTGATATCGAAAACCTGGGCGCCATTTTCAATTTGTTGTCGGGCTACTAAAAGTGCTTCTTCGTATTTTTTTTCTCTTATTAGTTTTGCAAATTTTTTTGAGCCGGAAACATTAGTGCGTTCACCAATATTTATAAAATTTGATTCTTTACGAATAACAAGGGGTTCTAATCCGCTTAATTTTGTAAGCGGTTCAAATTTTGGAACAATGCGGGGTGAAAATGCCTGAACTTCTTTTGCAATGGCACTTATATGCTGAGGAGTTGTTCCGCAACATCCTCCAACAATATTTACTAAACCTTTTTTAGCGAACAGAGACACTGTTTTTGCCATATCTGCCGCACTTTCATCGTATTCACCAAACTGGTTTGGCAAACCGGCATTAGGGTAAATGCTAACAAAACATGAAGCTTTTCGTGATAGTTCTTCAAGATACGGCTTCATCTGTTTTGCACCAAAAGAACAATTTAATCCAACCGAAAACAGATTTGCATGAGAAATTGAAATTAAAAATGCTTCGAGAGTTTGTCCTGAAAGTGTTCGTCCTGCATTATCGGTAATTGTAACCGAAACCATAATTGGTAAGCGAACTTGTTTATTGTTAAAAACCTCTTCTGTTGCAAAAAGAGCAGCTTTAGCGTTTAGTGTGTCAAAAATAGTTTCAATTAAAATAATATCTGCACCACCGTCAATTAGTCCGTTAATTTGCTCCGAATAAGCAATAGTTAATTTATCAAAAGTTACATTTCTGACAGCAGGATTATTAACATCTGGCGAAAGCGAAGCGGTTTTATTTGTTGGTCCAACAGAACCTGCAACAAATCTTGGTTTATCGGGTGCAGAATATTTAATTGCACATTGTTTAGCAATTTTAGCCGCCCGAAAATTTATTTCGTAAGCTAAATCCTCCATTTTATAGTCGGACAGCGAAACTTTTTGTGCATTAAACGTATCTGTTTCTATAATATCGGCACCTGCTTTTAAATACTTTTCGTGAATTTCTGCAATTATTTGTGGTTTACTAATAACAAGTAAATCGTTATTGCCTTTTAGCGATGAGGGATGATTTTGAAAACTTTTACCACGAAAATCTTCTTCTTTCAGATTATATCGCTGAATCATTGTACCCATAGCGCCATCAAGTATGAGTATTCTTTGTTTAATAATCTCCTGTAGAGATTTTTTCATTTTTTACCCGTTTAAATTATACTGATGTTATTTGAATTTGCAAGGAAGTTATTATTTCATCAAAGTTTTTGCCTCTCTGCAATCGCTCGCATCCTGCCAGTGATTAATTTTTTTGCCTCCGGCATTTTATTTCTATTATATCTGCAATTTTTAGAACCCCTCTTAATTATAATTCGTTAAAAAAGATTTTCATTAATTGTTCAATAATGGCATCAAAATAATTTGGTTTTAATTCATTAACCTTACGGATTATAAATCTCTTATTATATGAGTTTATTTTATTCAACCTGATATAACTTTGTTGGCAGATTAGCGACTACCATATTATTTCTTAATGGAAATCCAAAGTTATCGTTAAAATCAGTACCTGTAATAGGTAAAAAAATGAATTCATTTACCTTGTCCATTGAAGAGTTTGAAATAATCAGAACTGGTCTGATTTTAGATTGAATACCTTCAGAAAAAAACACATTTATCAGCACTATATCTTTTTGTTTGAATAATTTCATAATGATGGGGCATTAATCCATTCTTTATAGTCATTGCCAGTACCGAGATTCTTAAAAGTTTCATTTACAGCAGCGAAAGATAAAATATTTAAATCCTTCTCTGAAAATAATCTATGTTCGTTTTCTTTATTAATATCATAATCTCTAACAAATTTTACAAAAGGCATACCTTATAAGTAAGTCAATTAATACATTTGCATAATGCAAATCAGTAATAGTAAATTGAATAACTTTCATATTAAATTTTTTTACAGTTTTAAATTCAAAAGCAAATATACATTAAAATTTTAATTTTGAAACTATTCAAGACATACAAACGAATGATTTTTTTAGGAATATTACTAAGCTCTCCCTCGCATCCTGCGAGTGAGTTTTACATTCGCCTCTGGCATTTTTATTTCCATCATATCTGCAATTTCGCTCATCTGCAAGGTGCAAGCGAAGACGAGGAACTACTTGTACATTGTTAATTGTTCGTTTGGCATTGAACATTATTTTAATATTTCTTAATCATCATGGAATAAAAAATGTGCTTATAGTTAATGATGAGAAAGTACAAATATTTTTTCCATTTTATCTTTCTTTTCAAAACATTTTTCCCAACTTTGCAAAAAATAGAAAACTAAAAAAATGTTTTATGAAAAAAATGTCAGACTTGTATTTCGCGGTGCTAATTTGCCTTTTTGCAGTTGGTTGCGGTAATAACCAACCCAATAGTAATATAACAGATATGAATAAAAAATACGATTCGCTGGTAAAAGTTTTTGATGGTAAAATAATTCCTCTTTACAAAGAAGCCAACCTTTCCTACTGGAATGCCTCCATTACAGGCAAAGACGAAGACTATAAAAAATCATCCGATGCCGAAATTGCAGTAAATAAAGTTTTGGCTGATACTACTCTTTTTGCAACTTTTAAAAAGATTAAAGAATCGGGACAAATTACCGATGAACTTAAAAAACGCGAACTTCAAATGATTTATAACGGAATGTTACCCAAGCAGATTGACAGCATAAAAATGAAGGCGATGGTTGAACTCGGAAACCAGATTGAACAAAAATTTTCAGTTTTCCGCGCCGATATTGACGGTAAAAAACTTTCAGATAACGAAATTGAAGATGTCCTCTCAAATTCTACTGACAGCAAAAAACTTGAAAGTGCTTGGGTCGCTGTAAAGCAAGTGGGACCTGTTGTTGCAGGCGATATTATTAAACTTGTGAAACTTCGCAACGAGGTAGCAAAATCAATTGGTTTTAATAACTATCACGAAATGAAACTTACCCTTGATGACCAAGACCCCAACGAAGTTGCAAAAATTTTTGATGAACTCGACAATCTGACAAGCAGCACATTTGCAACTCTTAAAAGCGAAATGGACAACATTCTTGCAAAACGACTAAAAATTAAAAAAGAAAACTTAATGCCATGGCATTACCAAAACCGTTTTTTTCAAGAAGCTCCGAAAATTTATAATGTTGACCTCAACAGTTATTTTAAAGATAAAGATATAGTATTACTTACAAAAGATTTTTATGCAGGCATAGGTATGGATATTTCTGATATTATTAAACATAGTGATCTTTTCGAAAAACCGGGGAAAAATCAACATGCTTATTGTACCGATATTGATAATGAGGGCGATATACGTGTCCTTTGTAATATAAAACAAAATCATAACTGGATGAGTACAATGCTTCACGAATTTGGACACGCCTCTTACGATAAATATATTAATGGTAGTTTACCTTATGTTTTACGCGAACCGGCACACACTTTTACCACCGAAGCTATTGCCATGATGATGGGACGCCTTGCCTCAAATGCACAATGGATGCACGATATGGCTAAAATTAACGATAAAGAAAAACAAAAAATTGCCGAAGAAAGTTTTAAAATGCTTCGCTTAGAACAATTGGTTTTCAGTCGTTGGGTACAGGTAATGTACCATTTTGAAAAATCGCTTTACGAAAACCCTGACCAGGATTTGAATACACTTTGGTGGAATCTGGTTGAAAAATATCAGATGATTAAACGCCCTGCTAACCGTAATCAACCCGATTGGGCTACAAAAATTCACATAGCCACTTCGCCTTGTTATTACCATAATTACTTATTGGGCGAATTGCTTGCTTCGCAATTAAACTATTACATTGTAACAAACATTATTAAAGGCATAGATTATAAAAATCCGTCTTATGTTAATAACAAAGAAATTGGAAATTATCTTATCGAAAAAGTTTTTAACCCGGGTCGTAAATACTATTGGAACAATATGATAGAAAAAGCTACCGGCGAAAAACTTACAGCAAAATATTACGCAAAACAATTTGTTAAGTAAGTTTTATAAAATATGTGTAACTATTTAGCCCATGTTCTTTTTAGCCACAGATT
>PCSS01000102.1:0-147 GCA_002771395.1 Bacteroidetes bacterium CG23_combo_of_CG06-09_8_20_14_all_32_9
CAACTTTAGTAATTAATCCATCTTCTATGCAATTGTCCACATCACCCTCTAACTCTTCCAGTGAATCTGCACTAATCTTTATATAGCGTCAAAATTCACCTGCTGAATCCTCCCTGTACCCTTCTCTTATATTTTGTTTCCCGCTTC
>PCSS01000102.1:174-6813 GCA_002771395.1 Bacteroidetes bacterium CG23_combo_of_CG06-09_8_20_14_all_32_9
ATCGCGTATGTTTTTGGGGGAAACTTTGTGTTAATTTAAAAATCATTCTGCGAATTTCACAGATATTATTATAAAATTTTAATTTTTCGTAAGGAGCCTGCTTATTCATTTGTAATCGTTATTAACCGTTTTTAACTCTTCTATTGAATGACTATTTAAAAGGAAACAGGTTCATTGTATTCTCCATACACTTCTTTCAGCACACCAATGATTTCCCCAACTGTTGCGTATTCTTTTACTGCTGCGACGATTGATGGCATAAGGTTTTTGTCGTCCTGTGCATCTTTGCGGACTTGTTCCAGGCATTGAGTAACTTTGTTATTATTCCGTTCTTGTTTTACCTGATGAAGTTTAGTAATTTGATTATTTGCAGCTTTTTCGTTGTAAGGGTGAAAGTCAACAGGTTTAATAGATTCTTCTCTTTTAAACATATTTACTCCCACTTTAGGAATATCACCCCTCTCGATTCCCATTTCTCTTATATATGCCTGTTTGGAAACAGATTCCTGGATTTTCCCTGTAGCTACTGCATTCACAATTCCTCCCCATTCATCAACTTTTTTCATTTCTTCTTTAATTTCTTTCTCAAAACGATCAGTTAAAGATTCTACATAATATGAACCTCCAAGCGGGTCAACAGTATCGCAGATACCCATTTCATGAATAAGAATCTGCATTGTGCGCAATGAAATTTCAGCAGCTTTTTCAGTAGGAATTGTGTATGCTTCATCATAACTGCATAGTGCCATAGTTTGAGTACCAGAAAGAGCGCTGATGAGTGCATAATATGCGCTTCGGATAATATTATTTTCGGGTTGCTCTTTTGTCAATCCGCCACCGCCGCCACCGGCAATCATTCTTAACCAACAGGAATTATCATTTTTTGCTTTATATTCTTCACGAATAATTTTAGCCCATAACCTGCGTCCTCCTCTGAACTTGGCAATTTGTTCAAACATGTTACCATGAATATCAAAATTGAACGAAAGTCGCGAAGCAAATTCATCAATGTTAATTCCCCTTTGAAGAGCGCCATCGGTATAAGCCTTGGCAATACAGAAAGCGTAAGCCATCTCCTGAACCGGATTGGCTCCGCTTTCACGTATGTGATAACCACAAACACTTACAGGGCTGTATTTGGGTAAATTTTTTGCACAATATTCTATGGTGTCAATAACTAATTTAACCGATTTATCAACAGGAAAAATCCATGTTCCCCGTCCGATAAATTCTTTAAGAATATCGTTTTGAGCAGTACCTCTGAGAGTTTTAATATTATAACCCCATTTTTCTGCTAAAGCGGTATACATAGCAATTAATACAATAGGAGAACCATTGATAGTTAAGGAAACAGTAATTTTATCAAGGTCAATATTTTTAAAAGCAATCTTAAAATCTTTTAAGGTATCAATGGTCATTCCAACCCGTCCCACCTCGCCAAATGCCCGTGGGTCATCGGAATCCAAACCGCATTGGGTTGGTAAGTCAAAAGCTACATTCAGACCTGTTTGTCCGTTTTTAAGTAAAAAGTGAAACCGTTCATTGGTTTCTTCGGGAGTGGCAAATCCTGCGTACTGGCGAATAGTAAAAGGGTTTTTGCGGTACATCAGGGGATGAATACCACGGGTGAAAGGGTATTGTCCGGGCATTTCCCATATGGTATTAAGGTTCCTGATATCGTCGCCGGTGTAAACCGGAGCGACTTCAATTCCTGATTCTAAATATACAGGTTTTACAGTTGGTTTGTTTGATTTCGCTGAAGTTTCCATTTTCAAATACTTATAATTTTATGCCCAAAACTGTTATATCGTCAATTTGTTCGTATTTCTGACCATATTCGGTCATCCAATTAACTAAAACCATTTCAGTATATGAGATAATGATAATCGGGAAGATTAATAAATTTCCAGTACACCGTAGTCGTTTGAATCTACCATTTGCACTATATCTTTTTGGTGTTTGATTAACACTTCGGCAATATAACGTGTACGTTGATTACCAAAACGCAACATCACTATTTTTGGTGGAGATCCTTTATAAACAGACAACTGGTAAAAATCGTCATCATTAGTAACAATGGTAAAATCATTACTTTTTGCAAATTCCCAAATCTCTATATCGCTTGCTGGAAGTTTTGAAATTACGGAGTCAACGTGAGAAGAATCACGAAACTGCTTTTCAAGAATTTTAACTAACTTCCATGAAAGATTAGCGTCAAACAATAGTTTCATAATTGATTAAACAGCGGTTAGTTTCGTAATCATTTCACGGTGTGCGGCATAAGCAAGAGCAGCGCGGATATGCACTTCCTGTAAACCCGGATAATCCTCTAAAATTTCACTAATACTCATACCCGATGCCAACCACTGAAAAATATCTACCACTGCAATTCTGGTCCCTTTAATGCACGGTTTACCAAAACGGATTTCAGGATTAATAGAAATATAATCGGTAAAGTTTTCCATAAACTTAATTTTTTGATTTATTTGTGCAAAAATACGATTTTAAATTCATTACTACTATGTACGATTTCTAATAGATTTTTCTTTCATCATTTTAAAAAACGAAACCACTTCATCCACCTTTGTACCTGTTGCAAAAACAGCGGTAGGTCCAATTTTTAAAAGCGTTTCAACATCCTGAGCGGGAATATTTCCGCCTACAACCCAAGGAATATGTAATTTGTTTTCATTCATTACATCTCTCATTTTTTGAGTTATAATTTTATGGGTTCCCGATAAAATAGAAAGCCCTATAACATCTGCTTCTTTTTCAATTGCCATTTTCACAATTTCTCCAGGAGATTTTCTTAATCCTGTGTAAAAAACTTCAAATCCTGCATCTTTTAAAGCATAAGCTAACACTTTTACACCTACGTCATGGCCATCCAGTCCGGGTTTGGCAAGTAGGATTTTAATTTGGTTTTTAGTCATTGTTTTAGTTAAAATAGTTAATATCGGTTAACATCGGTTACGATTGAATCGTGATTTCCATTTACCTTCCTTATCTAATTTATATAGTGAATCCAGATAATGGTCAATCTGATACTTTGTCTTCCCAAACAGGTCTTTTATTTTATCATAATCAACTTTAGTAATTAATCCATCTTCTATGCAATTGTCCTCATCACCCTCTAACTCTTCCAGTGAACCTGCACTAATCTTTATATATCGTCCAAATTCACCTGCTGAATCCTTCCTGTAACTTCTCTTATATTTTGTTTTCCGCTTCTTGCAGCATCATTCATTTGACTGACTAATCGCATATGCTTTTGGTGGAAACTTTGTGTTAATTTAAAAATCATTCTGCAAATTTCACAGATATTATTATAAAATTTTAATTTTTCGTAAGGAGCCTGCTTATTCATTTGTAACCGTTATTAACTGTTTTTAACCATTATTAACCATTCTTAACTGTTTTTATCCGTACAAATTTAAGAAAGAATTATAATCCAACCTCTTTGGCAATAATTGTCTGTAAAATCTCTGATGTTCCGCCCCCATATAATAGGAATCTGGTATCCCTGTAAAAACGCTGTACAGGATACTCCATCGAATATGCATAAGCTCCGAATATTCTGGTAGCTTCGTCGGCAGCACGGCAAGCTACCTCAGAAATGAAGTATTTTGCCATAGATGCTTCTTTGGTACATTGTTTACCTTCATCTAATAGTTTGGTAGTGTGATACAGCAAATGTTTTGATGCTTCAATTTCGGTTGCCATGGTTCCTATTTTCAGTTGTATTGCCTGGAACTTTCCTATTGGTTTGTTAAATTGAACTCTTTCTTTCGCATATTGAACAGATGCATCAAAAGCGGCTCTTGCAAGACCCAGAGAGAGTGCTGCGGTCATTATTCGTATTTCTGCAAGAATAGCTGTTAAATTACTTATGCCTCGGCCGTCGGCTCCAAGTTGATTTTCAAGAGGTATATGGCAATTCTCAAAAGCAAGTTCTGAAACATCTGTACCTTTTGTGCCCAGCTTGCTGAACTTGGGACTTATTGAGAGTCCCGGAGTTCCTTTTTCCACTAAAAAAAAGTTCAATCCTTTTGCCCCTTTGGTTTTATCAGTCTGGCATAATACAGTAAAGCAATCGGCATAAGGTGCATTGGTAATCCATGTTTTCATACCATTTAAAATATATCCATCTTCAACTTTTTGAGCGGTTGTATGAACACCGCCAAAAAGATCTGTTCCTGCCTCAGGTTCGGTTAATGCAAATGCAACAACCTTTTCTCCTTTAATAGCAGGAATAAAAAACTTCTCTTTGTGTTGAGCAGTACCATATCTGAAGATGAAATTCGTACCCATAAGACATTGCATGGCAGTAAAAGCAGCCACAGCCATGCTTCCCCTTGCCAATTCTTCGCACATAATGCAGAACATGGTATTATTTGCATTTGCTCCGCCATATTCTTTGGGATACCGTAAGCCATAGGCACCTAATGCCCCGAGCTTTCTGAACATATCCCATGGAAATTCATCTTTTTCATCTATTTCCCTTGCAACAGGTATAAGTTCATTGTCAACAAAACGCGATATTGTTTTTCTGAGTAATTCTTCTGATTTCATTATACACAGATTTATACAGATATGAACACAGATTACATAATCAGTTTTAAAAAGGGTTTCCTGCCATTCGTGTAAATTCAGACCTCTCCATAAAAGGTCAAAGATACATTTAATTTTGGACATTCTTACGTGATATGTCAGAAATATTATGGTGATTTCGGCACCGCTCAATCACCGATTCTGCGGGCATTAAGCGAAGTCTAAATGCCCGGATAGGCTTTGCTAATGCCAAGTACTAACTGTTTATAAAATATTCTGACTTGGGGCTGTAGAGGTCTGTAATTATTTGTGTTTATCTATGTTAATTTATGTTTAAATCTGTGTTAATCTGTGTCTTCTTTTAATGCTTTTATCAACGCAGGTACAATCTCGAACAGGTCCCCGACAATTCCATAATCAGCAATACTGAATATTGGTGCATCAGAGTCTGTATTTATTGCTATAATAATTTTTGCGTTCTGTATTCCAGCCCGATGCTGGATTGACCCTGAAATGCCGCAGGCAATGTACAAATCGGGGCTCACCGAATAGCCTGTTTGACCAACTTGTCTGTCCTGTGGAATCCATCCTTTTTCTACAGCAACCCGTGAGCCGGCTATTTCGCCGCCAATTGTCTCTGCCAATGCCTCAAGCATTTTAACGCCTTTCTCTGATTTTATTCCTCTGCCTCCGCTCACAATAATCTTTGCTTCCTGTATATTTGAGTATCTGAGTCTCTCTTTTATTACATTAATGATTTTTGTTTTTATATTTTTAAGAGCAAGTTCTGGCTTACACTTAATAATTTCAGCTTTTTGAATATTATCATGCTTTACTAATTTCATAACTCCCGGACGTACTGTAGCCATCTGAGGTCTTGTTACAGGAGAAACTATTGTTGCCATAATATTTCCTCCAAATGCAGGCCTGGTTTGCAATAAATATCCCTCTTTCTCATCAATTGCAAGTCCTGTACAATCAGCCGTAAGACCTACTCCAAGTCGCCGGGCAATTCGGGGTGCTAAATCTCTGCCTGTTTGAGTAGCGCTATATAATACAATGTTTGGTTTATACTGTGAAATTATATCTGAAATAGTATTTGCGTACGCATTGGTTTGATAGATTTTTAGCATCTCATCCTCGGCAATGTATATTTTCTGTGCACCATAAGTTGTGAGTTCGTTTACAAAACCCGAGACATTATCTCCTAAAAGGACAGCACACACTTCTTGTCCCAATATTTTTCCAAGAGCATGACCGCAACTCAGAAGTTCCAGAGAACCTTTATTTAACAGACCTTCTCTTTGCTCTGCAAAAACCCATACACCTTTATATCCGCTCAAATCAACTTTTACCGCTTCTTTAGTATCTGATAAAATAGCCCCGTTATTGCATGAATCAAGGCATGCACCGCACATAGTGCATCTTTTGTTAATGGCAGCAACATCATCAACAATCCCGATAGCATTATAAGGACATGAAGCGATACATAGTTCGCATCCTGTACATTTGTCTATATCAATCCAGACTTTCATAAAACGATGAAATATTTATTACCTCTTAGGCTCATAAAAAAAGTAACCTTCCCAAAATTTATTGATGTTAAGTTGGCAATAGGCAGTTGGCAATAATTCACGGTATTCTTGTTACTTTCTACTGCTTTTTGTATTCCTTTATTTTTGAAAATTAATACATTTTTTAGTGTTTTGGACGATATTTTTCAGGATTTTCCACCATAAGATTCAACATTCGTCCCACTTCCTCAGACTTGTCACGAAGTTTACAGTTTTCTTCTTTTGAGATATACTTGCATGCTTCTGCAAAATCGAGCGAAACTTGTTTTTCGGTATTCTCCATATCCGCATCGCTCATTTTACTGGAGAAATGTTTAGGATATTGGCGCTTCCTATAACCCTCTCCAATTGCTCTACAAACAGAACGAGAAGATCTCCTAAGATGATCTGTCAATTTATATTTTTCTTCACGTGGAAATTTTGTTGTGATTTTGAAAATCTCCATTGCTAATGAAAACGATTTTTGATAGACAGATAAATCCCGATAACTTCCTGCCATAATATTATTTTTTTA
>PCSS01000321.1:0-6815 GCA_002771395.1 Bacteroidetes bacterium CG23_combo_of_CG06-09_8_20_14_all_32_9
TTTACATCTCAAAAGTCAGATAATATAAACATTTCGCTAATTGATATTACCGGAAAATTAATGATAAGCAAAAAACTACATGCTTTATCCGGAGTAAATAGTACAGATGTTAATACTTCGCAATTACCTTCAGGTATTTATATATTAAATATTGAAACAACCGATGGTATAATCAGAAAACAAGTTGTTAAATAATTATTTCAGATTTATTTTAAAACCCGAAAGCGAAAGTTTTCGGGTTTTTTATTAGTTCCACAACCTGACAGTTTACGAAGTTCCTGTCAGGTCGTAAATTTAATTTCATACCCAACAGGTGCTTTGCGACCTGTGTTAAATACTCAAACTTTAAACTGTATTGGTATTATTCTCTTAATTTAAAAATTTCTTTTAATTTTTCGTTTGAAAATTCTGTAAACATTGATTCTCCTGCTGACAGTATTTTTTCGGAAATTTCTTTTTTACTTTCAATCATTTCATCAATATGTTCTTCAAGTGTTCCCTTTGTTATAAATTTGTGAACAAATACATTTTTTGATTGCCCGATTCTAAATGCTCTGTCGGTTGCCTGTGCTTCAACAGCAGGATTCCACCATCTGTCAAAATGGAATACATGATTTGCTTTTGTTAAATTTAATCCAAACCCACCTGCTTTTATAGATAAAATAAATACGGGAGAATCATTACTATTTTGAAATCTTTGAACCATTTTATCCCGATTTTTCCTTGAAACACTTCCGTGCAAAAAGAAAATTTCTCTTGCATATAACGATTCAAAATATTTCTTTAAAATTTCTCCCATTTCAGCATATTGTGTAAATATCAGAACCTTTTCGTTGTTTTCTGTAACTTCTTCAGCCATTTCTTTAAGGCGCGATAATTTTCCCGACCTGTCGTCGCCAGTCCGGCTATTGTCGTGCAAAAACAAAGCAGGATGGTTACATATTTGCTTCAGTTTTGTTAAGGCGGAAAGTACCATTCCTTTTCTCTGCATGCCTTCCGATTCTTCAATTTGTTGCATCATATCATCAACTACACTTTTATAAAGTGTTACTTGTTCTTTAGTAAGAGTACAATACATTTTCATTTCCATTTTTTCAGGCAGGTCGCTGATAATGCTTTTATCTGTCTTAACTCTTCTCATTACAAACGGAGAAATCATTTTTCTTAGTTTTTCAGAAGCGTCTTCATTTCTATATCTTTCAATTGGGATAGAAAAATTTTCTTTAAATTTATTAAAGTTCAACAGATAGGAAGGATTTAAAAAATCCATAATACTCCACAACTCTGATAACCGATTTTCAATGGGGGTTCCTGTTAATGCAATTTTATAAGACGATTTCAGGCTTTTTATCGCCTTTGCCTGCTTTGTTTGTGGATTTTTAATGTTTTGCGCTTCATCTAAAATGATTCCGTTCCAGTTAATTTTGCTGAAAATTTCCTGGTCTCTAACAGCCAAAGCATAAGTTGATACTACGACATCATGCTTATTACTTTCTTTTAAAAATTTTTCACTTCCGTATCGTTCCGACCCATGATGAATCATAATTTTTAAATCGGGAGAAAATTTTTCAAATTCATGTTTCCAATTTTCAACAACCGACATAGGAGCGATAAGTAAAGCCGGAGTATTTTTTTTAGTATTCTTTATTCCCTTTTCGTGAAGCAGAAAAGCAATCACCTCAATGGTTTTTCCTAATCCCATATCATCCGCCAGGCATGCTCCAAATTTATAATTTTTAAGAAAATGTAACCACGAAAAGCCTTTTACCTGGTAATTTCTAAGTACTCCGTTGAATAGTTCGGGGGTTTTAATTTCTTTGTAACTCTCCGAAGAAATAAAATTTTTGACCCATTTATCGGCATCAAATTTTAATATCGGAATACCTATATCTTCAATGCCGGCATTTAGTCGCATAGCAAAGGACAAATCCATACTATTGTTTTCAACATCGGCCAAAAATTTTAATGCCTTTTCAACATCTTCTTTTTTAAATTCAACCCATTTCCCTCTTACATTTATCAAAGGCATTTTTAATTTTGCAATACGTTCAAGTTCATCTTTACTTAAAGGCATGTCGCCAATAGCAATTTCCCATTTAAAATCAAGAAGATTGTTTAAGCCAAAAAATTTCCTTCCATTGCTATCAACCTTTGGAGATACATTTATTTTAACACCTAAAGTATTTGCCGATTTACCTTTTTTCCACCATGGCGGGACAAGAATTCCATATCCGCATTCTTCTAATAACCATGCATCTTCATTTAAAAATTTATAAGCATCTTGTAAATTTAACCGGCATTCACTCGGAGTTTTTTCCTTTAAACTCTTATTTATCGGCTCAAAATGTTTTGATGCAGTTACTAAATCCCTGAGGAGATACTCTTCAGGATTAAATTTCTTATTTAAGATTTTTGAAAGAGATTTATTTTGATGTGTCATGATATCTTCTGCAGAAATGAGCAAACTCGGGTCTTCTATATTTTGTAAATGAAAGGAAATTTTCCAGTTCAAAGTATTTTCTTTTATTTTTTTGGATGCGGCTGGGCTATTTTCAGTATCCAAAGGTTCTTCAAGGCGAAAGCATGTCCTGAACGGTGAATTGACTATTGAATTTGATTTTGTTTCTTCAAATATTGCAGTCCATTTTTCAAATCCGTCAATCAATGTATTTTGCTGATGCGTTGTTCCTTTAATTTTATTATCATCCGAAAGTAGCGATGAAAGTAGTATTCCAAATAAATTATCTTTTATTTTTGCCTTCCATGTATCTGATTTTATTTTATCGGTAAACCAGAATTTTACAGACTCATCTGCACACGTATTTAAAAAGTCCTCAAGTGTTTTATTTGCAGCAATTTTGTTGCTGTAAGAAAAGCACGAATAAGGCATGGAATTTATTAAAATTTTAAACCTTTTAGCATCATCGGTATGATTAAAAATAATTTGCCATTTTGCACTTTTATCGCTATAAACGAAAGGAATAAATCGTTGTCTTGCTATTAAATCAAGACCGTATTTTGCCGCTGTGCTCCAGAAATTCATATCATTACCCATACATCTTTCGTTAGTTGAAATTTGCGAAAGAAGAAAAAGTGCATCTTTTGCAGAAATTTCTATTCCCTGAACATTCCATGGCGAAAAGTAAATTTCATCTGAGGGCAATGATGATGTTGAGAGCAAAGGAATTTCAAAACCTGTATCTGAAATATGAGCGTATAATAAACTTAAATTTTTTGTTGATGGAAGATGAAGCAAAAGAGATTTTTTAGAATTTGTGTTTTCGAAATTATAACTGGAATTAAGAAAATTTAAAATTTCATCCGAACTTGCGGCAAAAGGGTGTTCTTTTTTATTTTTTGATTTTTTTATTTTTATTTCTTCATAAGGTTTAAATGTTTCTCCCCATATAAAAAATTTTTTATTTTCTATCTGCCAGAAGCCATGTAAAACTATGTTATTGCCATTTTCATTTTTAATTTCTCCCTCACCTTTTTCATAAGATTGTTTTATTGCATTCTCGCTAATAATTTTATAGATTTTATCCATTTCTTCAAACAAATTTTCGCAGTAAAGAAATTGTGGATTTCCAAGCCGTTTAAGCACCGGCATTGAAACAACGGGCAGTTCTATGGATAAAGGAATTTTTTCAAAGTCATTATTTTTAATCCAGAATTTATTTATATCGAGTTGTGTTAATATTTCTTCATTATTTTCGGGTTCTTTTTCTTTTGAAACTATTTCTTCTTCGTATCCTCTTATTTTACGAAGTTCGTTCATCATTTCATTTTCGTCCATACCTCTTAACTTAAATATCATAAATGGGTTCTTGTCAAATTCTTCTGCTAAAATATAATGAACAGCGGCTATATGCTTACAGGGAACGGCAAAATCGGGGCATGAGCAATACATTTTCATATCATTTTTCTTTTTAGAAAACAACGAAACGCCTGCGGCTTCAAATGCCTTTTCTATGTCTTCGGGCATTTCGCTATTCAGCAATTTTGCAATAAATACGGCTTGTTTTCCCATCTCATTAATAATATTTTTCCATTCTTTATTATTAAATTTTTTCATTTCAATTTTTACAGAGTAAGGAGTGCTTACCGAACCTTGAACCTTTGCTTTAATAATCCCTTTTTCAATCGTAAAATTCATAACCTGCCCCCGTTTTGCATATTTTCTTCCTCTTTCAAGCCGGTTACTCCAACCAAACGAATCAAGTAAAGAAATCCATTTTTTTGACCACCATGTTGAGGCAATTTTTTTTGATTGTAGTTTTACTCCATCTTCAACTTTCTTTGGAGTTGTGGGAGTGTAATAGTGTTGATAATGCCAATAACTCATTTTAATTAAGTTTTTAATTAATTATTTATAAAAATTAAAATCCTTTAAAAAAGAATTTAACCCCGCAAATATACATATTATATGTCCAAAAAAAAATTAGTAATGAAACTACTCCAAAAACCCTGTCGGATATTTCAATTTGAGATTTGGGGTTTTAAATTTGAAACATCGTATCTTTGCAAAATTTTATAAAATACTTTATTATTAATAACACAAATGCCCGGCATTATAAATATCGCAATAATTGCACATGTCGATCACGGAAAAACTACTTTGGTTGACAGAATTCTTCATCAGGTTAAACTCTTCAGAGACAATCAGCACATGGGCGATTTAATTCTTGATTCCAACGATTTGGAACGTGAGCGCGGAATTACCATCCTGGCAAAAAACGTATCTGTACATTACAAAGGAACTAAAATTAACATTATAGACACACCCGGGCATGTTGATTTTGGCGGCGAGGTAGAGCGTGTAATTAATATGGCTGATGCTGTTTTGCTTTTGGTTGATGCTTTTGAGGGCGTAATGCCCCAAACCCGTTTTGTGCTGCAAAAAGCTTTGGAAATAGGACTAAAACCAATTGTTGTAATTAATAAAGTAGATAAACCAAATTGTTTTCCCGATTTTGTTCAGGAGCAGGTTTTCGATTTAATGGTAAGTCTTGATGCTACCGAAGAACAACTGGGTTTTCCTACGATTTTTGGTTCGTCAAAGCAGGGATGGATGGGTCCCGACTGGCGAAAACCCACAACCGACATAAGTTATTTGTTAGATATTATTATTAATTATGTTAAACCGCCGGTATTTAAACAAGGTACTTTGCAAATGGAAATTACATCAATAGATTACTCGTCGTATGTTGGCAGAATAGCCGTTGGACGAATTACCCGCGGAAGTATTAAGGCAGGGATGCCTGTTGCACTTATAAAAACTGATGGCAAAATTGAGAAATCAACCGTAAAAGAACTTTATATTTTTGAGGGATTAGGTAAAGAGAAAGTAAAATATGAGATTCATGCAGGTGAAATTTGTGCATTAATTGGTCCCGAAAATTTTGAGATTGGCGATACTATTGCCGATGTTGATAACCCCGAAGCACTTCCACGCATTCATATAGATGAGCCTACTATAAGTATGATTTTTGCAACTAACAACTCGCCGTTTGCCGGAAGAGAAGGTTCATACATTACTTCACGACACTTACGCGACCGTTTGTTTAAAGAAACCGAAAAAAATCTTGCACTTAAAGTTGAAGAAACCGAAATACCCGACAAGTTTTTGCTTTACGGACGCGGTATTCTTCATCTTTCAATTCTTGTTGAAACAATGCGACGCGAAGGATTTGAGTTTCAACTCGGACAACCAAAGGTTGTTATCAAAATTATTGACGGGATAAAGCACGAACCGATTGAATTTTTGACTATTAATGTCCCCGAAAACTTTGCCGGTAAAGCTATTGAGATTATTGCCCGTCGCAGAGGAGATTTAATGAAATATGAAACAAGAAACAACAGAACAATTTTAAAATTTAATATTCCTGCACGTGGATTAATTGGTTTAACAAATAATATTTTAACCGCTACCGAGGGCGAAGCTATTATAGCACATCGCTTTAAATCTTTTGAACCCTGGAAGGGCGACATAATAAGTCGTATAAACGGTTCTTTAATTGCTATGGAAACCGGACAAGCTAATGCATTTGCCATTAATAAATTACAGAATAGGGGGAAATTTTTTATCAACCCTGCCGAACAAGTATATTCCGGTCAAATAATAGGCGAAAATACCCGCGATAGTGATATTGTAGTTAATATAAACAAGGCAAAGCAACTTACCAATATGCGTGCATCAGGCTCCGACGATAAAATATTTATTACACCTGCAATAAAATTTTCACTTGAAGAATATATGGAGTATATTAATAATGATGAATACGTTGAAGTTACTCCAAAATCAATTCGCATACGTAAAATTTTGTTAGACGAAAATGCACGCAAACGCTCAAAAATGGCAGAACAGGCAAGGTAGTTTTTTTACTTTGAACAGGTTTATTATACTCAAAACTGTTAAAGTTTTAACTTTACATTTAAACTCCCCACTCCAATTGGATAGGGGTCGGGGGTAAGGTCATAAAAAAATAAAAAGTTAAAACTATAACCATTCACAGTATATACTTTGCACGTGGTTCACGCTGTTAAATCCAACAAAGTTGGTGCGGAGCAATTTAACAGGGTAAATTTGTGCATTTTGTCCAAAATGTATTCGATATAAAGGTATAAGGCGGGCTGTACGTTATACCCTGTTTTCTTTGTAAAAAACATATAGAGGGGTTCTAAAAATTAGATTTTTCGAGGCGGACAAGATTTTAAAACCGTGGTTTACTGTTGTAAATGAGAACTTAGCGAAGCGATCTCATTCACCCTGTTAGATATTAGTTAATTAAAAGAGAGAGCATTCTTTATATGTC
>PCSS01000321.1:6831-8314 GCA_002771395.1 Bacteroidetes bacterium CG23_combo_of_CG06-09_8_20_14_all_32_9
GGGGCAAGCACTTTTAAAAAACAATTAATATGTGAGTAATTTTAAAATTGAAGTCCAACAAAGAAAAAGCAATTTTTAGAAGTCCCGTTTATTTGTAGCTTTTTACTAAATTAAACACTATATTTGTAATAATATTTCAAGAGAAAATGACAAAACAAATTATTACTAAACGTGAATTTATTAAAAAAGGAATACTTGGTTTATGCGGTATAACTTGCGGACTAAGTTTTTTCAGGGCGTATTCTGACGAAAATATTTTTAATTTTAACGGAAATTATCTGCAACGGAAATTCTTAAACCCATTACCTGGCGATGAGTTATGGAAATGGAGTAAGGAATCTTATCACTACATTTCTACAGCACGCGGACCAAAATGTAAAATATGTCCCAATGAATGTACTCCTAAGGAAGGTGAACTTTCCGACTGCCGGACAAAAATCGCCAAAGACGGTAAACTGTATTCTATTGCTTATGGCAATCCTTGCGCCGTTCACATTGACCCTATTGAGAAAAAACCGTTCTATCATTTTATGCCTGCTTCAACCGCCTATTCTATTGCTACTGCAGGTTGCAACCTCGCCTGTTTGAACTGCCAAAACTGGGAAATTTCACAAAAAAGTCCTAAGGAGACGGAAAATTATGACATGATGCCTGCCGATGTTGTAAAAAACGCTATTGATAACAAATGTCCTTCCATAGCATATACTTATTCTGAACCAATGGTGTTTTATGTCTATACTTATGATACTGCAAAACTGGCCCATGAAAAAGGAATCAAAAATCTTGTTCACACGGCAGGTTTTGTATATGAAGAACCTCTGCGCGACTTGTGCAAATATATTGACGCCTTCTCTGTTGATTTAAAATCATTCAGCGAAACTATTTACGAAAAGCTTAATGCAGGAAAATTGCAAACCGTACTGAATGCTCTGAAAGTTATGAAAGAACAAAAAGTCTGGATTGAAATAACCAACCTTGTAATACCAAGCTGGACAGACGATTTGAACATGATAAAGAAAATGTGCAACTGGCTCTGTCAAAACGGCTTCGCCGATTACCCATTGCACTTCTCACGCTTCATGCCAAAGTATAAGCTGATGAATCTGCCTATAACACCAGTTTCTACTCTTGATAATGCGCGGCAAATAGCGCTTGATGCAGGACTGAAGTTTGTCTATATCGGAAATGTTCCGGGGACTGCTGCTGAAAACACTTACTGCCCTAAATGCAAGAAAATACTTATAGAAAGAAAGGGGTTCAAAATACTGAAAAATAACATTATAGATAATACATGCAAATTCTGTAAAGAAAAAATACCCGGAATTTGGCAATAATGTAAATAATTTAAGAGGGGTTCTAAAAATTAGATTTTTCGAGGCGGACAAAATTTTAAAACCGAAGTAGAGACACACGTCCGTGTGTCTCTACAGTTGTAAATGAGAACTTAGCGAAGCGATCTCATTCACCCCGTTAGATATTAGTT
>PCSS01000329.1:0-6295 GCA_002771395.1 Bacteroidetes bacterium CG23_combo_of_CG06-09_8_20_14_all_32_9
AATAAACTTCTTCCCCAGTTTCGACTTCAATCTTAACTTTTTTAACGAACATAGAACTTTTTAAACTTTCAACTTTTGAACTTTTCGCTTTATAACTTTTTCCTCACCACACCCCGACCCTAAAGGGTACCACGCTCAACAACATAGAACAATAAACGTAGAACAGTGAACATTTAACAACAAACAGTGAACATTTTAACTTTTGTTTTTGACTTTATAAACTTTAAATACTCTAGGCACTTTAGACACTTTTTTAACTTTAAACTTTTAACTTCCTCAACCCTCTTATAATAAATCGAATCAAAATATCGGAAAAATATGGAATCGTATTCCAAATAATTCCATAAATTTGTACAATGATTAAACGTGATGCCATAAAAAAGTTAACTCAATTAGCTAAAACTTTTAAGGCTGTTAGTATTACCGGACCCAGACAATCTGGTAAAACAACCTTGGTTAAATCATTATTTAAAGACAAACCATATGTTTCTTTGGAAAACCCGGATTCACGTAATTTTGCGATAAATGATCCACGAGGATTTATAGATACTTATGCAAATGGAGCAATTTTAGATGAAGTTCAAAGAACACCTGAATTATTTTCATATCTTCAGGAAATATTAGATAATTCTAAACAAAAAGGATTGTTTATTTTAACAGGGTCCAATAATTTTTTACTTCAGCAATCAATATCTCAAACACTTGCAGGCAGAATCGGTTCTATTACCCTTCTTCCATTTTCAATGAATGAATTATCTGAAAAGAAAATTATTCCCGATTCTGACGATGAATTAATGTTAAAAGGTTTTTACCCTCCTGTTTACGACCAAAAAATTCCAGTGGGTGATTTTTGCCCGAATTATATAAGAACCTATATTGAAAAAGATGTAAGACAAATTAAAAACATTACCAATCTAATTATCTTTGAGAAATTTCTGTCATTGCTTGCCGGGCGTTGCGCCCAGGAACTAAACATGAGTTCTTTATCATCAGAAGTTGGTGTTGATGTAAAAACAATACAATCATGGATTGGCATTCTGGAAAGTAGCTATATAATTTATTTGTTAAAACCACATTATAAAAATTTTAACAAAACTATTGTAAAACGACCAAAAATATATTTCTACGATACATCCTTAGTTTGCTCTTTGTTGGGAATATTTTCGGTAAATCATTTGCAATCGCATCCGGTGAGGGGGTTTTTGTTCGAAAATATGGTTATTACAGAATTTGTTAAACAACGTACCAATAAAGGTTTACCTGTTAATTTGTTTTATTGGCGCGATAAAACCGGACATGAAATTGATTTGATTATTGATAATGCTGGCATATTGTTACCAATTGAAATAAAATCAGGAAAAACAATAAACAACGATTTTTTTAAAAACATCGGTTATTGGTGTAAATTATCTAACCAAAAAAAATCCATATTGCTGTATTCTGGTAACGAGTATCAAAAAAGAAGCAATGGAACAGAAGTATATAACTGGCGAAAACTAACTGAACTGAATTTATAGATCAACTTCGTCCTCGACCTCAACCACAACCTTTGACTTTAAACTTTCAACTTTATAACTTTAAAACTTTCAACTTTTTGCTTCACCATCCCCACACCCTAACCCTAAAGGGCACCACTCAAAAAAATCCAAATCCCAAATCCCAAAACTTGAAACCCGAAACTTTTTCGAACATTGAACATATAACAATAAACTTCTTCCCCAGTTTCGACTTCAATCTTAACTTTTTTAACGAATATAGAACTTTTTGATTTCTCAACCTCGATATTGATCTCAATCAAAAGAAAAAACATGATTGCAATAAATTCATTCATGACCAAAAATATTGTAGATTTGTAAAAATATTCTGACATGACAGAAAATATTGCAATATTGAAAAAATACAATTTTTGGGAAAATAAATTTCCATCAACTGGTTTAATTCGCAATAATTATCTCGATAAAATAAATGATTTTATTGGGAATAAGCTCATAAAAGTACTTGTTGGACAACGACGAGTTGGTAAAAGTTATTTATTAAGACAAACTATTTTTAGGCTAATTGAAAATGGTGAGAATCCTAAAAACATATTTTATATAAATAAAGAATATACCGATTTCGATTTTATTACCAATTACAAAGAATTGGAAACATTAATAAAAGTTTACAAAAAAGAAGTTAAACCAAAAGGAAAAGTTTATATTTTTATTGATGAGATTCAGAATATAACTGGTTGGGAACATCTTATTAATTCCTATTCTCAAAATTATACCAACAATTACGAAATATTTATTTCAGGTTCAAATTCTCAGTTACTATCGGGCGAATTAGCCTCATTGCTCTCGGGTAGGTATATTCAATTTCAAATACTTCCTTTTAGTTACCAGGAATATATTTCAATTAAACATTTAGAAAACTCAAAAAAAAGTTTTTTACAGTATCTGCAAACGGGTGGACTTCCCGAATTATTTCATTTACCAAACGATGAAACAAAACGACATTATGTTTCTTCTATAAAAGATACAGTTATATTGCGCGATATAATTCAAAGATATAATATTAAGGATGCTCGTTTGCTTCAGGATATTTTTTCTTTTCTGGTAAATAATGCATCTGATTTAATTTCTATAAGTAGTATTGTTAAGTATTTTGCAGGTAAAAACAGAAAAACAAATTACGAAACTGTTGCCAACTACATCGAATATTTAAAAAACACATTTCTTATTCATCAGGTTGATAGATATAATATTAAAGGTAAAGAAGTATTAGCGGGTAATTATAAATATTATATTAACGATTTATCTTTTAAAAATTATTTATACTCCGGATTTGAATATGGTTTAGGATATATGCTCGAAAATATTATTTATTTACAACTGATAAATTCAGGATATAACGTTTATATTGGTTATTTACGAAATAAAGAAATCGATTTTGTAGCTACAAAGAATAACAAAACCATATACCTGCAAGTTGCTTACTTATTAATTGATAAAAATACAATTGAACGCGAATACTCCGAATTGGAAAGTATCCCGGATAATTTTGAAAAATATGTGGTTTCGCTCGATGATATTGCTTTGCCAAATAAAAATGGAATTAAACATGTATTAGCATGGCAGATTAATGATATTTTATAATTCTTCAGTTTATCGTTTCCTCGCTTTATCCTTTTTCAACTTTCTACTTTTATCTTTCAACTTTATAATTCAATAACCTTTTTAACCGAACAGTGAACATATAACAATAAACGTCAAATTTTAATTTTTCCATTTTCAAATTACCAAGTTAATTCATTTTCAAATGGCACCCCCCACACCCTAACCCAAAAGCCCACCACCACTCAAAAAAAACAAGTCCCAAATCTCAAAACTTGAAACTTGAAACCCTAAACTATAAACTTTTTAAAACATTTAACAAAAAACAGTGAACTTTTTAACTTTATAAATTCTAAATATTGTTATGAAAATAAAATTTCTTGACCTTCAAAAAATTAACAACCAATACGCAGACGAGCTTAAAAAGGTTTCTTCTGAAGTTATTGATTCTGGTTGGTATTTGCTAGGAGAAAGAGTAAAAAAGTTTGAAAGCGAACTTGCTCATTTTATTGGTACTAAACACGCGATTGCTTGTGCAAACGGCCTTGATGCACTTCGATTAATATTAAAAGCCTATATTGAACTTGGTGTAATGAATGTGGGTGATGAAATCATTGTTCCTGCAAATACATACATAGCAACAATACTTGCAATAACAGATAATCGTTTAAAACCAGTTTTAGTTGAACCTAATATTAATACTTATAATCTCGATATTTCTTTAATAGAAAAATTTATAACAAAGAGAACAAAAGCTATTTTATTAGTTCACCTTTATGGTAAAGTATGCTGGTCCGAAGAAATTGAATTAATTGCAAAAAAGCATAATCTGAAAATTATTGAAGACAATGCTCAGGCAATTGGTGCATATTATTTTCCTCAAAACCCACCTCGTCATGCTGAGCCTGTCGAAGCATCTGCCCAATTCTCAAAACGCACAGGCTCCCTTGGCAACGCAGCAGGTTTTAGCTTTTATCCAGGCAAAAACTTGGGAGCATTAGGCGATTCTGGTGCTGTAACAACTAGTGATGATGAACTGGCAACAATAATTCGTACATTAGCAAATTATGGAAGCAGACAAAAATATAATAATGAATTTCAAGGACTAAATAGCCGGATGGATGAAATACAGGCAGCTTTTCTTTCTGTAAAACTAAAACACATTGATGCTGAAAATAACCTTCGTAACAAAGTAGCAAATTATTATTGTGAAAATATTAAAAACACAAAAATTGTTTTACCAGAAAATTCAATTAAAGAACGAATAACCAATAACTCTGAACCAATAACTCTTGCCCACGTTTGGCACCTTTTTGTAATAAGAACAATTGAACGCGACAACCTCCAGAATTATTTAACAGAAAATGGAATTCAAACCTTAATACATTACCCCATACCACCGCACAAACAAATTGCATATAAAGAATGGAATAATTTATCATTTCCAATAACCGAAACCATTCACAAGCAGGTTTTAAGTTTGCCAATCAGCCCCGTATTAACAATTCAGGAAGTTGAATATGTTGTTGATGTAATGAACAAATATTAAATCCTAATTCCAAAATCGTAAATTTTTAATAAAAAATGGAAAATGTATATCGAATAAACCTCCCAAAAATCTCCGACCCTCGCGGAAACCTTTCTTTTCTTGAAAGTGGAAATCATATTCCTTTTGAAATTAAAAGAGCATATTGGATTTATGATGTTCCAGGCGGACAAATACGAGGTGGACATGCATATAGAACATTGAACGAATTTATTATTGCGCTTTCCGGAAGTTTTGATGTTGTTTTGAATAATGGCAAAAAAGAAGAAATATTTTCACTGAATCGTTCTTATTATGGTCTTTACGTTCCAAATATGATTTGGAGAAGGATGGAAAATTTCTCGACCAACTCTTTATGCCTTATTTTAGCTTCACAAACTTACAATCCAGATGATTACATTTATGATTATTACAAATTTAAACAACTATATAATAAATAATAACACAAACAATCCTCTCTCCCTCATTGTGGAAATACAATTTGTTTGTTTAATTAATATAATATGAATCAAGGCGAAATAATTTTGTATCAAACTTCTAATAGCCATGATTTTCAAATAGAAGTAAGGGTCGAAAATGAGACTATCTGGCTTTCACAAAAACAAATGTCTGAGTTATTCAATTGCTCTACCGATAATATTGCGTTGCACCTTAAAAATATATATAAAGAACAGGAATTAGATGAGATAGCAACTTCCGAGGAATACTCGGTAATTCAAATTGAAGGTAAACGTAAAGTAAAACGAAAATCATTACTTTATAATTTAGATGCAATTATTTCAGTAGGATACAGAGTAAATTCAATACGAGGTACGCAGTTTCGTATTTGGGCAAATAAAGTTTTAAAAGAATATTTGTTAAAAGGATATGCAATTAATCAAAGAATAGAAACACTCGAAAACAAAGTTTATTCATTAGAGAAAAAATCATCAGAATTTGATTTTCATATCAAAACAAGTTTACCACCTCATGAAGGTATTTTCTTCGATGGACAAATTTATGATGCTTATGAAAAAGTTTCTTCCTTTATTAAAGAAGCCAAATTATCTATAATTTTAATTGCCAATTATATTAATGAAACTGTTTTAACGTTGTTGTCGAAGCGAAAAACAGGTGTAAAGACAACCATTTATACCCAAAATATATCAAAACAACTAGCATTAGACATTCAAAAACACAATGCACAATACGAACACATTGATGTGAAAATATTTAGTAAATCGCACGATAGGTTCTTAATTATCGACGAAAAAATAATGTATCATATTGGTGCTTCATTAAAAGACTTGGGTAAGAAATGGTTCGCTTTTTCTAAAATTGAATTAAACCCAGAATTAATTCTCAAAGAACTTAATAACCTATTAACTCAATAACCTAATAACTTTCTTTCATAATCCGTAATCATTCATTCGTAATTAAATATATGATAAATATTGATCCAAAAAGTTCTACTATTGAAGATTGCAAACTCCTCACTCTTCCCAAAATCCATAACCCTGCAGGTAACATTACTGCATTAAACGGAAATATTGATTTGCCTTTTGATATTAAGCGTGTTTATTATTTGTACGATATCCCCGGAGGCGAAGAACGTGGTGGGCATGCACATAAAGAACTTTACCAATTACTTATTGCAGCAAGTGGTAGTTTTGAT
>PCSS01000329.1:6366-6508 GCA_002771395.1 Bacteroidetes bacterium CG23_combo_of_CG06-09_8_20_14_all_32_9
ACCGGGTATTTGGAGGGAATTAGTAAATTTCTCTTCAGGTGCTATTTGTTTGGTGCTGGCTTCAAATAAATATAATGAGAATGATTATATACGAGAATATGAAAAATTTATTTACCTAAAAAAATAATAAAAATGATACATC
>PCSS01000069.1 GCA_002771395.1 Bacteroidetes bacterium CG23_combo_of_CG06-09_8_20_14_all_32_9
CCTATCATTTCAAAAAATTTGTTTTAAAAGGCAATAGCTTTGGATTTAAAACTCCGATATTTTGTATTAATCCGCAGATTATGCTTCCCGGAAAATTCTAAAGTATTATTATTAGGGGACATGAAAAAAATAAATCCCATTTTGCAATTTAGGTATAAAGGTATAGGGTATAAGGATACAGCCATATTTCCCTATACCTTTATTCCCCTATTCCTCTTTATTTTTATTGGAATTAATTATTTCAAATCCCCTTAATTGAATTTTTACTTCAAATTTTGTTTTACCTCTGCATTAAGTTTATCTACTCTGTTATTTAAAGTTCCTGATTTATTTTTGAAACAAAAAATATGACCAAAAAAATTTCAATCGCCAGGTTATCTGTTATTTCAAATTCAAGTTTAATTGTTATTAAGTTAATTGTAGGATTTTTAACAGGTTCGGTAAGTATTATTTCAGAAGCAATTCATTCCACAATGGATTTAGGGGCAGCAATTATCGCCTTTTTCTCGGTTAAGGTTTCTGATTTACCTGCTGATAAACAACACCCTTATGGACATGGTAAATTTGAAAACATTTCGGGAGTAATTGAAGCCGTACTTATTTTTATTGCTTCTATTTGGATAATTGTTGAAGCTGTAAAAAAAATAAATTCTCACCAACAAGTTGAAAATATTGGCATAGGTTCTTTGGTAATGTTGGTCTCGGCAGTTGTAAATTTTTTGGTTTCGAAGCAAATATATAAAGTTGCAAAAAAAACTAACTCAATAGCTTTGGAAGTTGATGCCTTTCATCTTAAATCCGATGTTTACACCTCTTTAGGTGTTGCTTTTGGACTTTTCCTTATTTGGATAACAAAGTACCAACTTCTTGACCCTGTTATAGCTATATTAATCGCCATTTTTATTCTTTGGGAATCTTTCCAATTGCTAAAAAAAGCTTTTAGTCCATTACTTGACGTAGCAATTGACGAAGCCGACATAAAAATTATTAACAAATATTTTGAAAACCGTAACCTAAGTTTTCACGATTTACGCACCCGTAAATCGGGTAAATATAAATTTGCAGAGTTGCACCTTGCCATGCACGGTGAAAAAACCTTAGCCGAAGTTCACCATATTTGCGATGAAGTTGAAAAAGAATTACAACTTGTTATCCCCGATTTTCAGCTAACCATACACGTAGAGCCATATTGAGATTTAGGCGCTAACAAAGGCAAACTTACCAACATGTTGTCAATTTCAATGCTCAATGAGGTTGCCCGGAATAGGCTGTATAAAGGATAGAATAGTTTAAACAGTATGTAAATTTATAATAGAACCGATATTTGAAGCAGATTTTTCGGACAGTTCCTGCGGCTTCCAACCAGAAAGGTCATCAAAAGGAGCAGTAAAAGGAATCGAAGAAAATTTGCAGGATGAAAAGACCGAAGTGTATGACGCAGATACAACAGGCATTTGAGATATTAGTGAACAAGTACAAACTAATAGACGCAACAAAATACTAAAACGATGACAACTTGTAAGAATTTTGACGAACTTTGCAGGAAAGCCGTATGCGGAAAAACCGCACGTAAGGATTGATGAGGGAAAGGAGTAAATTTAGTCAACTAATTTTACTTCCTTTCTACTCTACCTGGAAAAAATTATGACATGAATAGTAACAAATGTAATATGTTTGCATTAGTTGATTGCAATAATTTTTATGTATCGTGTGAGAGAGTTTTTAACCCTTCACTCAATGGAAAACCTGTAGTTGTGCTGTCTAATAACGACGGCTGTGTTATTTCACGAAGCAACGAGGCTAAAGCACTCGGCATAAAAATGGGTGAACCGGCTTTTAAAATTGAACCATTCTTAAAAAGATATAATGTAATTGTTTTTTCCTCAAATTATATACTTTATGGAGATATGAGCCAGCGTGTTATGAATACACTTGCTCAATTCAGCCCCGATATTGAAATTTATTCAATTGATGAAGCCTTTTTAAGCCTTGGTGGTTTTGAGTTTTTTAATATTGACGAATATGCCCGGAATATCAGGGAAATTACTACAAAAAACACAGGGATACCTGTTAGTGTTGGCGTTGCACAAACAAAAACATTAGCCAAAGTAGCCAATCATTTTGGTAAAAAACATTCAGAATACAAAGGAGTATGTATAATTAACAGCGATAAAAAACGAATCGCCTTACTCAAACAATTTAAAATTGTTGATGTTTGGGGCATTGGTCGTCAGTATGCTAAATTTCTGATACAATTCGGAATTAATACCGCTTACGATTTAACACAGGCACCGGAAAAATGGGTAAAGCAAAATTTATCGGTAACAGGCTTACGTACTCAGCAGGAATTACTTGGTATTTCTTGTGTTCAAATGGATTTATCAACTCCTGCAAAAAAAGCTATTTGCAATGCGCGTTCTTTTGGCAAAATGCAAACCAAACTACCCATTATTACCGAAGCGGTATCAAATTTTGCTTCGCGTTGCGCCTATAAACTTCGAAAACAAAAGGCTTGTGCAAATATTATTATGGTTTTTATTCATACAAATCAATATCGTCAGGATTTAAAACAATATGCAAGCAGTAAGGTTATTTCACTTCCGGTAGCCACAAACAGCACTATAGAAATTGTACATTATGCCAATACAGCACTCAAAAGCATTTTTAAAGAAGGTTATCTTTACAAAAAGGCAGGAGTAATTGTAAGCGGGATTGTTTCCGAAACCGGTTTGCAAACAGCTTTATTTGATACCACTGACCGTAAAAAACATAAAAAAATAATGAATGCCGTTGATACTTTAAATTCCTATTACGGAAAAGATAAAGTAATGTTAGCTGCCCAGGGAAATAAAATACAATGGAAACTGCGACAGGAAAAACTTTCACCATGTTACACAACAAATTGGAATGATACAATAATTGTAAAAATTTGAAATTATACTTTACACACACCAAATCATATAAAACCAAAATAAATAATCTATGTGTTTTCATAATGCACTAAGTGTAAAAGCACAAGACCTTGAACATCGCTACAAGGCAAAGTTCAATAAAGACTCCCATTTTGAACCTATTTACCATGGATATGCATTCGGGTTTATGCTTTGGCCGGTTATTACCAACAAAAACAGCAAATATATTCAGGAATTTAACTGGGGATTAATACCATCGTGGGTAAAAACAAAGAACGAAGCCCAAAAAATAAGAAGTTGTACATTTAACGCACAAGTTGAAACCGCGTTTGAAAAACCATCGTTCCGAAATGCAATAAAAACGAAACGATGCCTTATACCAAGCACAGGATTTTTTGAATGGCAAACTATAAAATCGAAAAAGTACCCGTATTTTATTTCGCTGAAAGAACAGCAGATATTTTCGATGGCAGGTCTTTGGGAGGAGTGGATTGATAAGCAAACAGGCGAAATTTTGCAAACATTTTCCATTCTTACAACAACAGCCAATCCATTGATGGAAAAAATTCATAACACTAAAAAAAGAATGCCTGTAATTCTTGCTTCAGAACTAGAAACAGAATGGCTTTCACAAACACTAACAAATGACAACATTCTTGCTCTTTGTCAACCGTATAATGAAAACCTAATGCAGGCACATACCGTAAGCAAATTATACTTTAATCGGGATAAATTTTTACATTGAAATAATTTAGGATTAAGGATTTAAGAATTAGGATTAGTGTCGGTCTGTAATATCGTAATAATACCTAAATCCCTCAAGTGTTTTTATAAACACAGGGTTCACAGAGATGAGCATAGAGTAACACAAAGATATTAGGTGAAAAAAATTACTCTGTGTAACTCTTTGATTTCTCTGTGTTCTTTGTGTTAAAAAGAAAATTATTTGTAGAATACGCGGATTTCAGGCAAAAACTCAAGGATTAGAAATGTGCAAAATAACTTCCGATTGAGTTCCTTGAATTTTACAAACCACTTCAATTTTAACTTTTAGCAAATTAGGACTACAATTAATGGTATAAGTAAGCGGATTAAATTCATATTTTTTTTCGCTTATACCATTTAAAAATTTATTTTGGTATGTAACACAACACTTTTCAACACATTTAAGAATTAACTTATTAAATTCCTCAAACTTTTTAAGTCCTTCGTTTTTTTCACCTTTATAATACGAGCCGGTATAACCTTCTTTATCGTTAATTTCAACAGTAGAAAGTTCTTTAAGTTTTATAGTACAATAATATGAATCGGTAATGTATTCGCTTACCTGCTTGCCTTTTACATCAATAAAATTATTTGCCGAGGCGGAAAGTATTTTATTAAACTCGTTGCAAAAGTCGTAAGATTCTGAAATTACAAAATCTTCAAATTCCGCTTTTTCCAAAAAGCGGTCGTTTTCCCATTTTCCCTTTTCTTTATAAGTTTCGGAATACCATTGAGTTCCCAAACCATTGCGTTTTCCGTTAAAAAACTCGCCAATGTACTTTGTTCCATCTGAACGTACAAACATCCCTTTACCATTAAATTTATCGCCTTTAAAATAGCCTGTATAAACATTTCCATTAACATCGGTATATTTTCCAAAACCATTCAAATGCGAATCAATAAAATCGCCTTCATATTTATCGCCGTTTTTAAAAGCATAAGTTCCTTTTCCATTCTCACAATTTCCTGATATACACCCATATTGACTTTGTGAAAAAACGTTTATGGAAATAAAAATTACTATTATAATAAATACCATTAGTTTCATCATTTTGAGTTTTAAGATTAATAAGCGAAAATACAAAAAACAATAGCAAAAAAACTACCACTTGTTAATGAAATGCATTTTATGTTCGTTCAAATTAAAGTTGTCAGTTCTGCCTACTGCCACTTTGTTGCGTTGGCTTACAACTCTTTTGTATTTGTGATTATATAATGAATATTTCTTTCTTTTAAATAATTCAAAATGTAATTGTAACACACTTCGCTTTTTCCAATTAATTCTGGCGGGAACACCCCTTTTTCAGTAAACAAACCTTCCAAAAACATATTCGCTATTGCAGTTGCGGTGTATCCGGTGGTTCTTGCCATTGAAGATGTTTGAGTTTTGGTGCAGTACTCATCATATAAATTGTACACCACTTTCTCAATTTTTCCGCTTTGGTTTTCACCTTTAAGAGTAACACGCATTACAGTTATTTCCTCCTCGGTTTCACCCAGTTTCCACTCATCAAAAAGAATTTTACTTGTAACATCAAGAGGCGAGACTGCAATTCCATTTACTTTTACCTTTTTTTTATTAAAGAATCCACTTTCTTTTAATACTCTTACATATTCAACATGCCCCGGATATCTGAGTGTTTTCTCCTTCATATTCTTGATGTGAGGCATGGTAAGTATAATTGTTCTTAATCCATCAGAATTGAATGATTCCAACGTTCCTACTTTATCAAATTCAAGCAATTCGCAGTCTGTTAATGGTTCACGTATAATTAATTTTCCGTTTTCAACATAGCGGGCAGGTCGTGTATATTCCTCAATTACGTCTACAGGAGAAAAAGGAGCTTTGTAACAGAAAGGCCATTTTTTTACTTTAGGCAAACCACCCACCAAACATTCAAAATTCGTCAATTTTAATATTCCATTATAATGCCCTAAAATGATATTGTCCATACCTGGGGCTACGCCACAATCAACAAAAGTTGTTACCCCTTTTGCTTTTGCAATCTTATCAAGATTGAGAGAGTTTTCGGGGAAAAAAGAAATGTCCACCACATTTTTCCCAGATTCAATAACCCGCTTAATGGTTTCAAAACCAAGAAATCCGGGTACAGCACAAATAACGAGATCAAAAGTTTTAAGCACGTATTGAAGATTATTCTTATTACATACATCCAATTTCAAAATGTTAAGTGTTTGGCATTTTTCTTTTACATGTTTTAATCGTTGAATATTCAAATCTGTCAATGTTACCTTATGATTCTTTGCTAAATCAATAGCCATTGCACTGCCTACCATACCGGCGCCTAAAACTATTATATTACTCATATTTTTAACAGGGATTTTTTACCGAGATAAATTCACCTCAAAAATATCAAATAAATTTTGGTTTTAATGCTTTCTCTTAAATAAAGATTTCTTTTGCATTTGTTATTATTCCGTCCAGAGTTTATTAATTTCGGCATTTTATTTTTTACTCAAAGCGTTAGTCCCCAGTAAATCGGGGGAACTTAAAAACAGATAACTTTAAAAGAATTATATCAGAAATAAATTGAAATAAGGGCATTTTTAATTTAGCAATTCACCCCGTTAGATATTGTTTTTTACAGTATTTCGTTATTCAATGTTATTATCTAACATGGCAAGCACCAATAGAAAAAATAATATTGTGAGTAATTCGTGGCAAATTTAGATATTACGTACAGACACTAATTAGAGTCTGTCCGTAAAGTCGAAAAATTTGAAAAATAATATCAGAATTTTAAAATTTGATATTTCAGGTATAAGGCATAAAGGTATAGGTTATAAGGGGTTCGCTTTATTCCCTATTTCCTTATACCATATTCCTTAAAATGAAAAAGATTGATATTACAGACAAACACTAATTAGTGTCTGTACATAAAGTCA
>PCSS01000034.1:0-1007 GCA_002771395.1 Bacteroidetes bacterium CG23_combo_of_CG06-09_8_20_14_all_32_9
TGCTTAATATAAGCAGTATCTACCTCTCCGCAAAAAATCCCATCACCACAACCAACATATAGTTTAGAATTATCCGGTGAAAAACACAATCCATAAGCTTGCGGAAATTGAATTGTAATAGGGTCAGTAAATATACCAGTACAATTATCAAACTTATATACTTCAACATAACTGCTATCATCTTGAAATATAGAAGTTTGGTTAACGTACGCAACAGCAGACATGGACCCATCGGGAGAAAATCTGAAATAACCATCTCCGTTCTCCCAACCAATATTACCGGGTGTAGAAACAACCGGGGTGGTATTCAATCCATTTGCTGTTAATAACCACACACGTAATTGATTTCCGGTCGGCAACCAATTACCCCTGTCTTTACCTGCTATCCAGTAATCAGTTCCATTGCAATGCAAGGTAGCAGCAACTTTTTCGGTACTTAAAGAATCAATAAGCACATTATCAGATGATACTATTTCGCCTAATCCATTATTATGATTAAGATTAATAATTGCATAAAGCAATTTTCCATTCACACAACCACCGAAATGGGGGTAAAAAACGTAGAATAAAGAATCATTTCCAGGTTGTGGCACACAAACTGTTTGCGTTGGATTCAAGCAAGAAGTTAAAATTCCGTTCTGCATTACAGTGTGGTTTTTTGTCCATATAATCAGTTTGCAATTTGTAGAATCTTCGGCTCCGTAAAATAAAAGATTACCGCAAGTATCGCTCATAGTAAAGCAGTCTTCAGGTCCGGCAGATTTTCCGGTTGTGTCAACAACCGGGCTTCCGCTGCTAAAATCCAATCCCGCTCCATAACCGAAATACCAGTGCATGGTGCGTTTAATGTTGGGGTTGTTTTGTGCTTGCATGTTTGTACCTTGTATAAGTGCAAGCAGAAAGAGAAATAATATTTGTAAGGGTTTTTTCATAAGTATTATGGTTTGGTTAGACATTTTAATTTTATGCAAATATACAAAAAAATGAGATAAAAAAATTATTTATAA
>PCSS01000034.1:1033-1175 GCA_002771395.1 Bacteroidetes bacterium CG23_combo_of_CG06-09_8_20_14_all_32_9
GTTTTAAAGATTAGTAACAAGTTCGGTTTTTAAATTACTTGTAACTACCACCCGCAAAATTTTAAAAAAAATGGAATAAAAAAAATGCAAAAAAATTTAGAAAAAGATATGAATATCTAATTATACTACAATCGGGGACAAC
>PCSS01000034.1:1190-6750 GCA_002771395.1 Bacteroidetes bacterium CG23_combo_of_CG06-09_8_20_14_all_32_9
GGCAGCAGCAGTGAAAGATTAAGGATTAAGGAATTATGATTTAGGATTTAAAATCCTTAAAAGGTAGTCCTGCCTACTGCTACTGCCTACTGCCGCTTGTTAAAGAAACGCATTTTTGATATTGAGCATGCCGAAATATGCCCGTTCAAAGTATATTATCTTATTAATGTTACGTCACCTGCTTTAAAAAATGTTTTGCCGTCAATAAATTTACCTTTTGATTTCCAAACATAAACATCTTGTTTGCAAAGTTCGTTTCGATAATATCCGTTCCACCCGATGTTTAGTTCCTTTGTTTCAAAAATTAATTCGCCCCAGCGGTTAAAAATTAACAATTCATAAGAATCGACACCCATAAATATAGGATGAAAAATATCATTATTGTAATCATTAGGGTTATAATAACCATCGTTAGGCCCATTTGGGTTTGGCGAAAAGGCGGTAGGAAATTCAATTTGCCCTGCCGATTTTGCAACAACCGCACGGAAAATCGAAAAAGTATCAATACATTGATGAATTGCAGATGCCTGCAAAACAATAGTAAATTCACCTTCCTGTGTGTAAATATGAGTGGGATTTACTTCGCCTGAAGTAGTTCCATCGCCAAAATCCCATAAATATGAAATTGCATTTTCTGATGTGTTAAAGCAGTGAACAGGCTGACCGGGCAAATAAACAACCGATGGAGCCACAGTAAAATAAGCCGTAGGATTTTGATAAACATGCACAATTCCACCGGCTTTAATGTCTTGTCCACCCGTACCGGAAGCTGTAAGCTGAACCGGAAAATCACCAAAATTGTAATATGTATAAAGGGGTGAGGCATCAGTTGAAAATCCACCATCGCCAAAATCCCAAAGATAAGAAGTTGCAAAAAGGCTTTGATTTACAAACTGTACCGAAAGCGGCGCACAGCCGGAATCGTTCACATTAAATTCGGCTACCGGGATTGGTGCAATAATCTGAATTGAATTAATGGCAGTATCTGAACAATGTGATGATTGAACAATAAGTTGAATGTTATAATTTCCCCATGTATTATATGCGTGAGTATTGGGTTCTATAAGAGTAGAATAAGTATTGTCGCCAAAATCCCAAAGCTCATTCCATGAGCCTAATGAGCTTGTATTGTCAATTGTAACAATTGAATCAGGAAACACCATGTTTGCAGGCGAAACTGTAAAGGAAGCATTTGGTGTTGCCCATATATGAATTTGAAGAACATAAGTATCGCTGCAACCGTAAGCAGAAGTTGCAGTAAGCGAAGCCTGTAAAGTAGTATCGGCAGTATATGTGTTTATGTATTGATGAACAGGTTGAAACGAGGTGGAAGTGCTTCCATCACCAAAATCCCAAAGGTAAGTTGAAGCTCCCATAGATAGATTTATAAATTGAGAATTAAAAGGCGAACAACTTGCAGTATCGGCAATGAAAATTGCATGAACTTCGGGATTTACAGTTACCGAAACCGTTGAACTGTCGCTGCAATTGAATGCATTTGAAACTATTAACGTGGTAATATAGGTAACCGGATTATTTGTTACATTTGTGTAAACATGGTTTACAATTGCGTTATTTGAAGTTCCCGTAGTATTGTCGCCAAAATTCCATAAAAATGATGCAGCACCAATTGACGAATTATTAAATTGAGACGTAAATGGTGTACATCCTGTTGGTTGAGAAATGTCCAGAACCGCTGTCGGTTTTGGGTGAACTGTTAAATTGCCTGTTGTTGTATCGGAACATCCATAACCTGAAGTTGTAATAAGACTGATGTTGAAAACTGTATCATTCTGAGTGTTATTTACAAAAACATGGTCGGGATTAGTTTGTGTGGAAGTTGTTCCATCGCCAAAGTCCCAATTGTAAGTTATCGAACCGCTTGACTGGTTTTGAAAATAAACCGAAATTGGTGAACATCCTACTGAATCTGCAACAAAATCCGCCTGAACATTTGGGTAAATAACAATTGGTAAAGAAGTTGAATCTGAACATCCCTGGTTATTATAAACTACCAGACTAACCGTTAATGTAACGGGAAAATTTGAAGTATTTGTATAAGAATGCTCAACAATCGAATCATTTTGAATTTCACTTGTGCCATCGCCCCAGTACCATTTATTGGAAGTAGTTCCAGTTGAAGTGTTTGTAAAAGAAAAAACCGCAGGTGAGCATCCGCTTGAGTTTTGCGGAGTAAATGCAGATATAGGTTTTGGAAATATAATTACCTGCGTATATGAAGTGTCGATACAACCAAAAGTGGATGTTCCAATTAATTCAATAATAAAAATCTGTTCGTTGTTACTAATATTATAATATGGGTGAGCGATTGTATATCCTGCCGATTGTGAAGTGCTGTCGCCAAATGTCCATAAATATGAACTTGCACCGGGTTGAGTAATAAATTGAATATTTGCCGGATGACAGGCTGTATCGGGTATCGCCAAAATTGAATAATCAGGGTCAGGATAAACCGTAATGTATTTAATTGAAGTATCGGAGCATCCAAACAAAGTGTAATCTATAAGTTTAACTTCGTAATATTGAATTAAGGTAGTGTTGTTAATAAAAATATGAGTTGTGTTAATGGAAGTTTCAGTTGGGGTTCCATCGCCAAAATCCCATAAATATGAAACCGCTCCTGAAGATATATTTGTAAAATTTACTATAACCGGGCTACACGCAGGTACTCCATCATCCAAAAAATCTGAAACCGGAAACGGATAAACTGTTAGTTGATGAGTTATTGAATCTTTACAGCCATAAGTTGAAGTTGCAATCATTTCTATATAATAAACAATATCAGAGGTGCCGGAATTTGTAAAAATATGAGCAGGGTTAATATCTGTTGATTGCTCGCCATCGCTATAATTCCAATAGTAAGATGTTCCGCCGGTTGTTGAATTGATAAATGTTACAGAAAACGGAGAACAGCCACCTGTGTCAGACGGTAAAAAGTTTGGAGATGGAACAACATCAAAACTAATATTTACAGTATCGGCATCTGTGCAGCCAAAAGAATTATTTTCAAACCATTGATAAGAATACATTCCAAAAATATCTACATTAATATTTGTTATTGCATTTGAATTATCGTTAAACATAGTAGTTCCTGGACCCGAAATTTGCGTCCAGTAGCCGTTTCCGGCACTTGGGAAAGCCTGAAGCGTTGTAGTTAAGCCGCAAAGCGTATCGTCTGCTCCTGCATTTGATACAGGTTGTTGAATAAAAGTAATTTGAACTGTATCAATGTCAGTACAGGATGGACCAAAAGTTTCCTGCCATATTATATTATAAGTTCCGTATTGTGATGCTGTAACAGCGCTTGCTGCAGATGTAGAATCTGAAAAGTTCAAAGTACCTGTTCCATCAAGCATACTCCATAAACCTGTTCCTATGCTCGGTGTTGCATTTAAGGTATAAACTAATCCGCAAATACTGTCATCAGCGCCTGCATAAGCAACAGGTACAGGCGAAACGGTTATGGTAATACTGTCAATCCCCATGCAGCCGTTATTGTCTGTTACGGTGTATGTAAGATTGTAACTACCAACAATTGAACAATTAAAAACCGGAGTCTGAATATTTGCAGAATTTAAAAAAGAAGTACTTCCTGTCCACAAGTGTGTTATGTATGTTCCTGTACCGCCTGTCGGGTTTCCGTTTAACTGAAAATTTATTCCGGAGCATGACTGGGCAGGGTCAGGTAAAATGTTTGCCGTTACTTGTGTTACATTTATTGTCATGCTTTGCTGACGGTTGCAACCATTTGCATCAGTAACAGTGTATGTTAAATTGTAAGTTCCGGGCGTATTTGTAATGAAAAACGGATTTTGAATGTTTGTTGCACTTAAAGGAGCGGTATTTCCTGTCCAAAGATGAGTAACAATTACACCATCACCAGGGGTTGGATTTCCGTTAAGAAAAAGTGTGTCGCCCGGGCAAACCTGTAAATTTGTTCCGGGAAGAATGTTTATAGTTGGACGTGCCCAAACTGTAATATTTACAGTATCAACACCAGCGCATCCATCGGAGCTAATTACAGTATATGTTATAGTATGTATTCCGGGACCAGCAGTTGAAGGACTAAATTGTCCTGTTGTAGTATTTGTAATTCCCTGACCCGACCAAGTTCCTCCGGGAGTTGCGGCTTGCAAATTTACCGCAGAAGCATTTGAACAAAACGGACCGGCAGGTTGAATAGTGGCATCGGGATAAGGTACAATTAAAATTATTGCAGTAGTAATTACAGGCGGATAATCACCATTTACAGTATCGGATGGGGGCCCTGGAATATTTGGGTCGTCATAAGGATTACAATAGTTCCAGTTGCGAAGTGTTACTTCAAAAAACTGCCCAACTAAAGCTGTGTTTGGAGAATAAACAGGTAAACTAACATTATTTGGCGGCTGAGGTCCCAGTACCGGGCCGGGAGCAGGAACTACATTTCCCCAGAACGGGTATGTATGTGGAAGACCATCTACAAGAACATTATTAATAGTATAATTTGTTCCGTAAATCCATTGTGTCCATCGTGTTGGATTATTCGGATTATCAAGTTCAACGGGCGGTACGCAATTCCATAAGCTTACATCTTGAAAAGTAACTGTACCATCGTTCCCAACGCAAACAGGAAAAATTAAAGGATTAATTTCTAAATGTCCACCATTGTGGTCGTCGGTATCCCAAACTGTTACGTTTTGCTGCTGAACCGAACTTGTGCATAAAACTCCATTTACCATTAGTGTCGCTTCGGGAAGGTAATTGCATAAAGGACCATCCTGAGGATATACATGCGTAACTGTAACTTGCCATTCTCTAACAAGGGGGTTTGGATCTGTGTTTGTAGCAGCAATTATTTGAACCGGATTTCCATCATTCCAGTCAAATCGAATTTCAACGGGCGTACCGTTATCATTAACACCTCTGTAAGTAACTGTCCAAATAACAGTAACCGGAGCACAAAGTTTATCGGGTAAAATATCATTGGCTTTTGAAGTAATATTGCAATCCTGAGCAAAACTTTTGAAGTTGACAAAAAGAAATAAAAAAATAATAAGACGAATTATCTTAAAATTTTTAAAATATTTTGTTCCATAATCGTTGCTCATGAAGAGTTTTCTTTTATTACACTTTCTGTAAAATTATACGATAGTAATGTGGTAAAGTTCAGACTTCTTAAAAGTGTTCAAATTTTGAGCATAAAATTACACATTTTTGAGGAATTTGAATCATATTAGAATAAAAAAAACTTATTAAATACGAACAACCTTAATAGAAAAAAATTGGTATAAGATTAGACCTTATTACCAAATAAAATGCAAATAATATAAGGTAAAATTGTAACTTTCCAAAAGTTTAAAACTTTTGGAAAGTTACAGAATGTATAGTTTTATTTTCCGGGATGCAATTAATAGTTTATATGTCAGTATTATACGATTTTGCAGGAATTTTAACACAGAGATTTTTTTAAGAAGTCTGTAATTTAAAAAAAATAATATCTTTGGCGAAAAATTGTACAATCTTATAACATTTTAAACTAAAAAAACGCTATGAAAAA
>PCSS01000044.1 GCA_002771395.1 Bacteroidetes bacterium CG23_combo_of_CG06-09_8_20_14_all_32_9
AATAAATATTTGCGAATCAATTTTGACAATTCGTCTCAAATCATGAGTTCTGACGAACAGATACGACAGTTGCAAAAGTTTAACTTTGATACTTCTTGACAGTCATTCACAACTTACAAAAATAAATAGTGGAAACCATCTGCCACTCAAAAAAACGGGGTGACTCAGAAAAACCATCTTGGTAAGAAAAAAAATAAAATGAAAATTATGAAAAAATTATTAGGGTTGATTATTAAATATTGACAAGTAATAACTGATATTTTATTTAAAAGATAAAATTGATTTTTTAATAATTCCAACTGCTTCGTTAATTTGTTCTTCGTTAATTACAAGTGGAGGTGCAAAACGGATAATATGCTGGTGAGTAGGTTTTGCAATCAAACCATTTTCTTTCATTGCAAGACAAACATCCCAGGCTTCTTTTCCATTTTTTGGTTTAATTATTATTGCATTTAATAATCCCTTACCGCGAACGGTTTCAATCATATTAGTCGGAATTTTTCCAATTCCTTCGCGGAAAATTTTACCCATTTTTTCTGCATTTTCTGCAAGTTTTTCATTTATTATTACTTCAAGAGAAGCAATGGCAATGCATGCGGCAAGCGGGTTTCCTCCAAAGGTAGAGCCGTGTTCACCGGGTTTAATAGTAAGCATAATATCGTTATCGGCAAGAACTGCTGAAACAGGATAAAAACCGCCCGAAAGTGCTTTTCCCAAAATTACCATATCGGGGCGAATTCCAATATGGTCGCAGGCAAGCATTTTACCTGTGCGGGCTAAGCCTGTTTGAACTTCATCGGCTATAAAAAGTACGTTGTTTTTTTTGCAAAGTTCATAAGCTGTTTTTAGATAATTGTCATCGGGAACCATCACGCCTGCTTCGCCCTGAATAGGTTCAACAAGGAAACCAATAACATTTGGCTGATTTATTTCTTTTGCAAAAGCATCAATATTATTGTAAGGTATAACAACAAACCCTGGTGTGTAAGGACCGTAATTGCTATAAGCATCGGGATCGGTTGACATTGAAATTATGGTGATAGTGCGACCGTGAAAATTGTTACTGCAAACAATAATTTTACCTTTACCATCCTTTACGCCTTTTTTAAGATAACCCCATTTACGGCAGAGTTTTAAAGCTGTTTCAACTGCTTCGGCACCGGAGTTCATTGGTAAAATTTTATCGTAACCGAAAATTTTTGTAATGTATTCTTCGTAAACCCCAAGTTTATTATTGAAAAAAGCACGGGATGTAAGTGTAAGTTTTTGTGCCTGCAAGAGCATAGCTTTTAATATTTTTGGATGACAATGTCCTTGATTTACGGCAGAATATGCCGATAAAAAATCGTAGTAACGTTTGCCTTCAACATCCCACAAAAATACTCCTTCACCCCGTTCTAAAACTACAGGCAGGGGATGATAATTATGTGCTCCAAAATGTTCTTCTTTTTCCATGAAATCCTGAGATGTCAATTTTGCCGATGTTTCAATCATAATAAATAAATTTTAAGTTTTTTTATAACTGCAAATTTAGTAATTAGTTTTTTTGGAATCACACAAAATATTATCAAAACAAATGGAATGCGAAGATTCATTGTTTCATTGTTGAAAAATAAAAAAGTATGATAAAAAAATATTTACCCCGTTGGATATTTTATTTTTATTGCACATTAATTTTTCAATTAGGGTTATCCAACGGGGTAAACAATTTATCTTTATTTTTGCGGGTGAGTAGTAACCTTTATTTTAATTTGTGTTTTACTTTTATTTCGCGTAATTTTTACTTTTATTTCCTCAAAATCTGAATTTCTCCTCTTGTTCCGATTTTAATTACGGAACTTGGTTGTGAGGCAGAAATATCATTTTGCTTAAATTTTATTACATAATCAACCGTTTTAATTAATTCCTCTGATATTTCAGTAAAAATGCAAGGGGTTTTTTCGCCCGAAAAATTTGCTGAGGTAGAAACCAACGGTTTTTTAAATCTTGAAATTAAAGTGTTACAGAAATCATCTTTACAAACACGAATTCCAATGCTGCCATCGGTAACAATTAAGTTTTGAGCTAAGTTTTTTGCACCGGGATAAATTATTGTAAGTGGTTTATCGGCAACATCTAAAAGGTTCCATACAATTTCGGGAACTTCATTTACATATTGTTGGAGCATAACTTCATTGCTTACCAGAACAAACATAACCATGTTTTGCGGACGTTTTTTAATTACCATCAGTTTTTCAACTGCTTTGGCACTGGTAGCATCGCAGCTTAGCCCCCAAACAGTATCGGTGGGACAAAGAATAACACCACCCGATTTTAATGTTTCAAGAGATTTATAAATATCAATAGAAAAATCAGAAAAGTTGTTCATAGGTAGTCATCAGATTTTTAGCAACTTGCTCTTCTGTAAATTTAAGCGCATGTTTTCTGCCCTCAACTATCATATTTACACGCAATTCTTTACTCGATAAAACCTTTAAAATACCTTCGGCAATACTTTCGTGTTTATAAGGATTTACAAATACGGAATTTTCACCTGCAGCTTCACTAAAACAGCCACCTTCGCTTGTAATTACCGGAGTTCCCGATGCAAGAGCTTCAAGTATGGGTATTCCAAATCCTTCAAAAAACGAGGGATAAACAAAAGCTTTTGCACTTTGATAAAAAACAGGCAAATCGGTATTTGCAAGATTGTCAAAAAAAAGAATACGATTGCTTAAACCATTTGTAAGTATATATTTATTTACCCTGTCGAAATAAGCAGTTTTGTTGCCAATTACAATCAGCGGAATGTCTATTTTACTTTTGTGAAGTGCTTTTACAACTCCTAAAAGATTTTTGCGTTCTTCAATGGTTCCGATGTAAAGTAAAAAGTCGTTAGGGAGCAGGTATTTCTTTTTAATACCGGCTCTTTCTTTTTCATCAAGTAATTTATAAAATACAGGATTACAACTTTGATAAACAACACGGATTTTATTTATATCAATTTTATAAAACTCCATAATATCACTGGAGGTTTGCTTACTTACGGCAATAACAATGTTTGCATTTTCGGCAGCGTACCTGAATTTTCTGTCGTAAATATTTCGGTCTGCCGGTTTGTACATTTTCGGAAAACGCTTAAAAATTAAATCATGGATAGTAACTACAGTTTTGGTTTTTACACTTTTAATTCCGAAAGGAAGCTCGTTGCTTAATCCGTGGTAAAGAGCAGGGTTATCGTTAGATATTTGATAATTAATAAGATAACTGCGCCAATACGATTTAAAAATTTGTCCTGTAAATGTTTGCGGTGTAATAATTCGTGAATTATTAGAAATTTTAAACCGTATGCTTTTAGCAGTTGATGGTGTGTATAAAAGATATTTATTTAAAGGATAAAAAGTAGAAAGTTGTCGTATGGTATTACGACTGTAATTTCCTAAACCCGTATTATTGTAAAATGCACGTTTGGCATCAAAAGCTATTTTCATGTGTTTATATTTTAGAACTTTCCAAAAGTTTTAAACTTTTGGAAAGTTTTTGATAATCTTTTCTTGTCAATTTAAACAGGGACATTAAATTCTCTAAGCGCATCATTCAAAGTAGTCTTATAATCTGTACTTTTTTTTCGTTTTCCAATAATAAGTGCACAGGGGACATGAAATTCGCCTGCTGGAAATTGCTTTGTAAAACTTCCTGGAATAACAACCGAACGCTCAGGGACATATCCTTTATATTCAATAGATTCTTTGTCCGAAACATCAATAATTTTTGTGCTTTGAGTTAAAACCACATTGGCTCCTAAAACAGCTTCTTTGCAAACTCTAACGCCTTCAACCACAATGCATCGTGAACCGATAAAACAGTTATCTTCAACAATTACAGGCAGAGCTTGTACAGGCTCAAGAACTCCGCCAATACCAACGCCTCCACTTAAATGCACATGTTTTCCAATTTGTGCGCAAGAACCTACCGTTGCCCATGTATCAACCATAGTTTCGGAATCGATATATGCCCCGATATTTACATAACAAGGCATTAAAATAACTCCTTTGGCAATATAACTTCCGTAGCGTGCAAGCCCATTAGGCACAACCCTAACTCCTATTTCCTTATAATTGCTTTTCAGGGGAATTTTATCATAAAAAGTAAATGGAGAAACTTTAATTAATTCCATTTTTTGAATGAGAAAATAAAGAATTACAGACTTTTTAATCCATTCGTTAACAACCCACACATCGTCTTTAGGTTCTGCAATACGAAGTTTGCCTTTATCCAAATCATCAATCATGGCTCTTATAGCAGATTGTACCTGAGGTTGTGAGAGAATGCTACGGTTTTCCCAAGCATCTTCTATAATTTTTCTCATAAATATTTTTTTCAAAGATAAATATAATCCTAACGTGAACAAACCACAACTATACATAAAACGGGATAAATTATTGCATTTTCATTTTTAAATATAAAAGCCCCCAAGATAAAAGGGAAAAAATGAATTCCAACCTTTATCCTTTGAGCTTTTACCTTTATCCTTTTATCTTAATCACTTAATTACCTGTTTGAAAAAATGTACAAATTTATCCCGTGTAAAATATTGAATAGTTACTTTTGTGAAAATTATGAAAATGAAGGGGCTTGTGCTTAAATCGACAGGAAGCATATTCCTGGTGCGAACTGTTAACGGTAATACTATTCAGTGCAACATACGTGGAAAGTTAAGGCTGGCAGGCTCTAAAAGTACGAATCCTGTGGTGGTTGGCGATTGGGTTGAGGTGGAAACAGATGGCTCTAAAGGGAATATTACTTTAATTAAAGACAGGAAGAATTATATTGTAAGGCGTTCGGTAAATTTATCGCGGCAAAGCCATGTTATTGCTGCAAATCTCGACCAAACTTGCCTTATTGTAACATTAATACACCCCAAAATAAGTACCGAATTTATTGACAGATATTTATGTACTGCTGAAGCTTATCTTATTCCAGCGGTAGTTGTTTTTAATAAAACTGATATTTACAATGCTGAATTACAGACGCTTCTTGAAGACCTTGTAAAAACATATCAGAAAATAGGATACAAATGTTTGCCGGTTTCAGCAAAAAACAAACAGGGAATTGAAGATTTACGGAAACTTTTACACAAAAAAGTAAGTCTTATATCAGGAAACTCGGGAGTAGGAAAATCAACTTTAATAAATTGTTTAGAACCCGATTTTAATTTAAGAGTGGCCGAAATATCTGGATATCACCTAAAAGGAAAACATACAACAACATTTAGTGAAATGTTTGAGTTGCATGACGGGGGTTTTATTATTGATACCCCTGGTATTAAAGGTTTTGGGCTTATAAATATTCAGAATAAAGAATTGTTTCATTATTTCCCCGAAATGTTTAAGTTAACGCAAAAGTGTCAGTATTATAATTGTACACATACTCACGAGCCTGGTTGTGCTGTAAAATCAGCAGTAGATTCAGGCGAAGTTGCAGAATCAAGATACAAAAGTTATATTAATATTTTATCAGATGAAAATGAGAAGTATAGAACCTGAATTTTGTTTTTTTATACATTTAACATAGTTTTGCAAAACCAAAACTTATATGATTAATAACGAAATATATAATATTTGCTTTAGTTTTATTACTGCTTTTGTTATTACTTTTTTTTCAATTCCTACTATTATTAAAGTAGCAAAAATCAAGCATTTGTTCGATTTTCCCAACCCCCGTAAAATCCATTTAACAAATATCCCTACACTTGGAGGAATTGGAATTTTCCTTGGATTTATTTCCGCTATGACATTTTGGACAAAATTTCATGATTGCTGGTACTTGCAATATGTAATCGCCTCATTAATAGTAATATCTATTATCGGGATAAAAGATGATGTCATTGGCTTATCACCTTTTAAAAAAGCAACAGGTCAAATTTTGGCTGCACTAATTGTAGTTATTTTCGGTGATTTAAGAATAGATAACTTTTATAATATTTTTGGTATTCAGGAAATTCCATATATTGTTAGTATTTTATTTACTGCCTTTACAATTATTGTAATTATTAATGCTTACAACTTAATTGACGGTATTGATGGTCTTGCAGCATGTTTGGGTATTATTGCTTCGGTATCATTTGGAACGTTGTTTTTTATAACAGGCATAAATTATCAGCAATCTATACTTGCATTCTCGTTAGCAGGTGCTATATTAGGTTTTTTACGTTATAATTTAACACCGGCACGAATTTTTATGGGCGATACCGGCTCAATGGTTATAGGGTTTATTCTTGCATTTTTGGCTATAGAATTTCTTAAATTAAGAAATGTTGTTAATTTACATATTATTTGGCGTTATTCGGGTCCCTTAATTGCCATGTCGTTTATATTTTTGCCCTTGTACGATTTAGTTAGAGTTTTTAGTATCCGTTTGTGGCATAAACGTTCACCATTTAAACCCGACCAAAATCACTTGCATCACATGCTTTTAAAACTCGGAGCTTCTCATTTATATTCAACTCTTATTTTAAGTCTGTTTGCCTGCTTATTAATAGCATTGACTTTGTTTTTTCAACGAATGGGGAATTATTGGTTAGGTCTGATTTTGCTTTCAGCTTGTCTCTTATTCACATATATTTTGTACGCATTGATTCAAAAAAACGGGGCAAAATCAATAAATGGAAAATGAG
>PCSS01000186.1:0-1639 GCA_002771395.1 Bacteroidetes bacterium CG23_combo_of_CG06-09_8_20_14_all_32_9
TTTATAAACTTTTGCACGCAAGCCAACACGACTGTATATCAATCCATCGGCTTTTGCTTTGGTAAAAAAATAAACTCCTGTTTGCATAGTAATTGAAACTTTGTTAAAAACTAAATCGTGCGATAAATTCAATCCCGATCTAAAATTGTAAATAGTTTTAAACTCAATACTGTCGCTTATTATACGTGGTTTCAGCGATGGGTCATAAAAAATATCCAAGCCTGTTCCAAATTTTCTGCGAAATGTAACAATTCGCTCTGCTTTTATGCAAATTGCCGAAGCGTAAAATTTTTTCCCGTCGGGAGGAGGATTTTCGCGAACTCCTTCTGAAAATGTTACTCCAAACTCGTTCTTTCGTTTAAATACTGTCTTTAACTCTTCAATATTAAGTTTAACCGACTCATCCATTTTATTAAAAGTATATTTTAAACCTAATGTTGCAGATGGAATATTAAACCCGAGATTTGGTTTTCGCCATGCACCGTTTGAGTAATGTGTAAACTGAAATCCCGAAGCTAAAATAATTTTTTTGGTAAAATTAAGTTCTGCAGACAAGCCAAAATCTATGTAAACATTTGCCTGTGAGCCAATAGCAATATTGTAAATATTGTTAACCTTATTAAAATGATTGGATAAGAACGCAATTCCGCTCCCAATTGAGTATGCTATATTAAATCTTTTTTTTAACGGGTAGAAAGGAATACGAATAAATCCAAATGCAGCATCGGAACTGCCCAGATATTGCGGATTTCCAAGGTTTGCGTGGTAAATTCCAATTCCTAACTCCGGAATTCTGTAAAATGTGTGCCATGGCATATTTCCTTTAGTACGCCACGAACACGTTACATCCCATGCATTTATATGGTTCTGAATTAAATAAACTAACGATGCGCGATGCGGAATAATAAAGCCATATCTTGCCCTGACTCCAACCGACATTCTCTTATACAAGGAATCTTGTGCAAACAAATGATACGAAAATAAAATCAGGAGAAAAATAAAGCACCATTTTTTGGGCATATATCAAAAGGTTTTTACAAAAATACAATTACTATTAAAACGGATATTCCCCCCTTTTAAAGAGTCAAATTTCTCATGTAACCCTTTATTAGCCTATGTTTTCGTCAGTAAAAAATAATATTATTTCGTATCTACAATTTTTGTGGTAAAGTTATCTGTAATTTATTTAAAATTTGTTGTTGATGTGGTTGAAATTCATCCGGAAGTTTTTTTATTTCAACGCCTTCTATCAGTTCATATATCAAATATTGTATTTTATCTAGTGTTTGAAAAATAAACTCTTGGGTAAATCCCAATTCTTTTACTTGCTCCCAAATGTATTTAATCAACATATAAGCCAGCATACATACAAATACGTGTCCTCCGGTTCGAGCTTCTTTTCTGACAAATATTGGACGAATCTCTTCAAGAGCTGTTTTTATTGTTTTGAACGCTTTTTCTATCATTGCTAAATCTTTGTACTTATCATGAAGCTTTTGTTTGTCGGCTATTTCTTTGGGAACATTATAACAGAGTTTATTTAACCAATTAAAAAAAGTTGTTTATACCCTTCAAAATAAGAGCAGTTACAACAGATTATAAATTGCCATACACAGTAAATGTGTTGTGTTTACCTTTC
>PCSS01000186.1:1697-6654 GCA_002771395.1 Bacteroidetes bacterium CG23_combo_of_CG06-09_8_20_14_all_32_9
TACCTTTCAAAATAAGAGCAGTTACAACATCTAACCATCTAAGTTGTTTTTACCCTTCAAAATAAGGGCAGTTACAACAGAATTTTCTTCCAAATATAAGACACACTTGTTGTGTTTACCCTTCAAAATAAGAGCAGTTACAACACAAGACACTTGTTAACAATTTAACAATAAGTTGTTTTTACCTTTCAAAATAAGGGCAGTTACAACTTTCTATCGTAAGTGAAACTATTCCCCATTGTTGTTTTTACCTTTCAAAATAAGGGCAGTTACAACACAAGACACTTGTTAACAATTTAACAATAAGTTGTTTTTACCCTTCAAAAAATGGCAGTTAAACCCACCCCTAGCCCCTCCAAGTAGGGGAATAGTTGTAATGCCTTGTGATTTTCAGGGTTAAGACCATTCTTGATAAAGAAAAATGGCTACATATCTTTAAGTTTCTCAATTATATTATTAGTTTTTTGTTTGTAAGTTTCTAATATTTGATAAGCAAAGTTATTATCATTCCATTTTTTAATAAAAAGTTCCATAGTTTTCTTTTGCGGAAACCGGTTATGTGAAAAAGTATTGCGAACCATATTAATAAATGTAAATTCTTTTTCGGTAATCATATTCTTTTTTAATAACCAGTGCAAATAAGGTTTGTGCTGAATATTTCCTGTTTGTATGTTTCCGTTTTGGTCTTTATTCAGTTCTTTTATTCCTGTTTCATCTTTTTTTATGATTGCTTCTTCTAATTTAAAAATCAAATCGAAAACAATGTCTTTAGCTTTATTGTATGCATCTAATTCGGTTTTTATTTTTTCTATAAGAATATCTGTTTCGTTGAAATATTCGAAGAGTTCGGGCAATCTCCTGTCAAAGATGTATTTTTGCAGTACCGAATATTCTTTTCGTTTTCGGGTTTCAACAATATTTCTGGTAATTGTTTTTTCACCCAAATCGTCAAATGATAATTTCCCGGGAATTTTTTCCTTAATTTCAATTCTTTCATTCAATAATTCATTGACTTTTTCTAATTTTAAATTCAAGTTTTCTTTTGTCAATTTTTCAAACATCAAAAGCATTAAACGGTCTTCTTCCTGAAGCATTCTGATTTCTTTTTCGGTATTTCCTATTTTGTTTCTAATTTTTTTAATAACATGAATTTTTTGAATAGGTGGAAGATTTCTCTTTGTTTTTCTTTCTTCGTTTCTTAATGCCTGTTTTTTATTAAAAACATTTTCGGCAAAACGGGTATAGTAATTTTCAAACTTAGGTTGTGTATTAATTTTAAAGTTTAATTTTTCTTCTTCAAAAGTATATTCTCTTTCGGCTGTATAAAAATTTTGTGTGTTGTCTTTTCTAAATTCTTTCCACCAGATTTTAAACAATTGGTTATAGTTCGCTTCTTTGTTATATTGAATATTATTTTTAGAAAGTTCTGTTTTAAGTAATTTTTTTAATGTGTCATCAAAAAGATTTGCAGGCAAGTTAACCGGTTTTTTCTTATCGGTGGTTTCTTTGCCTTTGGTTATATATTCCAGCCATTTATTGAAAGATGATTTTTCTTTTTCCAGTTGCCGTATAGTAAAAGGGATTTTAGATTTATCTTGAGGAAGTTCAACTATGGTTTGGAGTTTAAATATTTTTCTTTGTTGTTTTTTATCGAAAACTTCAACATTTTTAAGGGTATAAAAGTTTTTAGCAAGCCATGATGTATCTGTTCTGTTTCTTTGGTTGCGGTTATCTGCTTTTTCCTGTAAATATATTTTATACAAATCGGAAGTATATCTGATATCAGAAAGATTAATGTTTTTTAAAAATGGATGTCCGTCGGCATCATTTAATTTTAACTCGCTGCAAATTGAAATGAATAGTTCTTTCTTTTCTTTATCGGCAAAAAGAACAAGACATTCCTGCATTTTATCGTAATAGAATGAAGTAATTTTTTTCTTTTTTCCTTCACTAATGAGCATATCAACAATATCCTTAGCAAGAAATGTAGCCATTTCACCTATTTTAGGAGCATTATTTTTTTTGATAGCCTTTAACCTATCCATGCAATCGCGCTTCATTAATTTAATTCTGTCGGAGATTGCTGTTTTTTCTTGAACATCAGCAATATTTAACCAGTAGTCCAAAATACGGGTAGGTATTTGTTTAACGCTAAGATTATGCTCTGATAAAATTTGATTTAATTTTTCTTTTCTTGCAATTAAATATTTCAAGATGTCTTTCCTGTATGCACTTATTTCTTTCCTGCCCATGCTTCTTTTATGAAACACATCTAAATCGGATAATTTATATTTTATTGTTTCTATAAATTTTTTATTAAGAATTGTAGAGTTACTTAGTTTTATAAAATTGTTGATTAGTTTTTCGGTTTTACCTTGTTCGAGGTATTCCAATAATATAATTTTAGGTAATTCGTGTATGCTTAAAAAAACTTCGGGAAGGGGTTGCAGAAGATTAAACTTAACTTTATGAGTTGTGTTTTTTGAAATAAACTTTGCAGTAGTTTCTTTTTTAGAAATACCAATTTTATTATTTTGAACGTCAAAATTGTAATGCGGGGCAAATTGGTAAAAACGGGTTTTATTTTCTCCTATATTAATTTTGTTCAAAATTTTTTCTTGGTCATAAAAATCCTGAAGCCTTCCGAATGCTTTTGCGTTTTCAGTAACGGTTCTTACTTCGTCTTTCCCGTTTAATTGTTTTGAATACTTATCTAACACAACTTTTCCCAAGTCAATCTGAAATCTCCACTTTTTAAATAACTCTTTTAGGTCAATGTATTTTAAAGCGAAATATGAAAACCTGTTTTCATATCTTACCTTTTTGGTAATGCTTTCGATGTAATTTTCGTAATCATCAATAGTATCTGGAACGCTATTACTAATTATATTTTCAATTTGTTCGGTTTGAATCTGCGGTTTAAAAATTTGTTTTTCTTCTTCGGTAATAACATTGTAAAGAAGTTTAGGGCATTTATTTAGTTCATTGATTAATTCTAATGAAAATGTTTGTTGTGGGTTTTCGCTAACAAATTTATCATGGGGCAACTTTACACAAAAAGTCATTAGCACTTCTCTTTTTGCTTTAAAGGCTTTAGTTTGCGTTCCTTTTAATCCAATTATTTTATTGATAAACTGGAAAGCATTTTCCATGTCTAAAAACATTGATATTAAAAACACTATACCATCCTGGGTAATTGTATTATCATTATTTACAACAACTGTTTGTGAAGCAATATTAAAATCATCATCAGAAAAGACATCTTTTAATCTGTTTTTGGTATAAGATAAGGCTCTTGAAAAATTTATGTTCAGAAAGTCTTTTAATTCAGACGAAATTTTCAGTTTTCTTTTGTCTTGTTTTTCTGTTGAAAAATAATGCGAGTAATCATTTCGGAATTCATTTAATTCTTTAAAAATAACTTTTAGTGTGTCGGATAATTTATTAAAATCTTTACCAGAATTATTTTTGGTTTTATCTATTTCATTTTTAGGTAATTTTTCAAAATCAAAAACTTTAGCAACAGGCATATACTTTATTAAATTGAAATATATATAACTTTGCTTAGTCTTATATTCTTTATTTCCCTTATCACCTAAAAAGCTGATAGTTATTTTTTCTTCTTCATCTAAAACGGCTAATCCAAATTTTTCGGCTAAATAATTACTGATGTTAAAAATATTTAACCTTGCCATGTTTAAATATAAACCAAAATATTGCGGTGCATTATTTAAGGTTCTTATACTTTGTTTTTGAATTTCAATTGTATTTTCCATAATTATTATTTTTTGTAAAATTAAATTTTTTTATTTACTCTCCACAATTCTTATTTCTTATTCTGATAAATCAATATCCGATTTTTTAAATAGTTTATTTTCTGTTGTAGTTTTGAAAACCGCAAACAGTTTTTTAAAATACTATAGTTTTATTGGTCATTTCCTTCCTTCGCAATTAAGTTAAGGGGAATTTTCCCGCAAATTTTAAATACGAAAGTAGATTCTTTTCAATTCTTTGTTTTATGCTTAAAGTATCGGCTTTTACGAAAGGTTCGCCGGTAATTTTTTCATAAAGTTCAATATATCTTTCGGAAATGCTGGTTACAAATTCATCGCTCATTTTGGGGATAGGTTGCCCGTATTGTCCCTTAAAACCCTTATCCATCAACCATTCGCGTACAAATTCTTTAGAAAGTTGCTTTTGCGGCTCGTTTTTTTCTTGTCGTTCAAGGTATCCATCTGAATAAAAATACCGCGAAGAATCAGGGGTATGAATTTCATCTATTAAATAAATTTTTCCGTTATGTTTTCCAAATTCGTATTTTGTATCAACTAAAATAAGTCCTTGCTTTTTAGATATTTCAGTACCGCGTTTAAATAGTGCAAGAGCGAATTTTTCAATCTGAACATATTCGTTTTCAGGAATTAATCCTTTAGAAATTATTTCTTTTCTTGAAATATCTTCATCGTGTCCTTCAGCGGCTTTTGTGGTAGGTGTTAATATTGGCTTTGCAAATTGTTCGTGTTCTTTCATTCCATCAGGAATTTTTACGCCAGAGATTTCACGTTTTCCCGATTTGTATGCACGCCAACTACTGCCTGATAAGTATCCGCGTACAATCATTTCAACAGGATAAGTTTCACACTTTATTCCAACTGTAACATTCGGGTCGGGCGAAGCAAGTTTCCAATTTGGAACAATATCGGAAGTAGCATCAAGAAACTTTGCAGCAATTTGGTTTAACACCTGACCTTTGTAAGGAATTCCTCTTGGTAAAACCACATCAAATGCAGAAATTCTGTCGGTTACAACCATTATCATTAATTTATCATCAATGTTATAAACATCACGGACTTTGCCAACATACCGGCTTTTTTGGCCGGGAAAACTGAAATTTGTAACTTTTAATATATTCATAATTAATTACTATTCAGCAGCAAAAGTATTGCTTTATTGTTTC
>PCSS01000162.1 GCA_002771395.1 Bacteroidetes bacterium CG23_combo_of_CG06-09_8_20_14_all_32_9
TCTTTTACCCCGTCATCTACGGTGGCATATTTTATGGTTACATTTTTTGTTTCCGGTATTTCCTTTCCAATGGAGACGTAACTTCTTATAAATTTGACCCCGGGTAGTTTCTCCGCTCTTTGATAAAATCGTTCGAAATCTTTGCCATAAGACCGTATATCGTTATGGAATATCGTACACTTGGTCTCGGCGTCATGGTCTTTTGCCAGAATCACTTGTTTTTGGATATAGGTGCAGCAGACTGATGAACAATAACTGTTACGTCCCTCTATCATCTGTCTGGAACCGACGCAGTGAATCCATGCGATTTTATGCGGATGTTTATGGTCGGAAGGTCGCAATATCTCACCTTCATGTGGACCGGTGGCACAGAGCAGTCGTTCAAAATCAAGGCTGGTAACCACGTTTGCAATTTTTCCATAGCCATAGTCGCCTCGCAACGTGGGATTGAATACCTCATAACCCGGAGCCAGAACTATTGCCCCTACTTTTATTACTTTTTTCTCGGCTGTTTGATGCAGATCTATGGCGTTGTTTTTACAGACACTTACGCAAATAGAACATTTTTTTTCTTTAAGATAAAGGCAATTTTCATCTATATAAGAGATAAGGGGAACTGCCTGAGGGAAGTATATATGGATAGCTTTATTTAAGGATAAGTCTTGATTAAACGGGTCAAAGATTTGAACAGGGCAGTACTCTGCACAGGTAGTACAACCCGTGCATTTGCTCTCTATAACATATCTGGGCTTTTTAATCAGGGTTACCTTGAAGTTTCCTGCTTCTCCTTCTACACTGTCAACTTCAGTATAGGTCAGTATTTCTATATTGGGATGCCTGTCACATTCAATAAACTTGGGAGATTCAATGCACATAGAGCAATCATTGGTGGGAAAGGTCTTATCAAACTGAGCCATCTTGCCGCCAATAGTAGGCGCTTTCTCAACCAAATAAACTTTATAACCTGAAGTGGCAATATCAAGAGCGGCTTGAATACCGCTGATACCTCCACCTACAACAATAACATCTCCAAAATTGTTGTTTGCAGGAATTTTTAAAAGTTGTTTATCAAGTGGTTCTTTTTTCACTTTTTTATGTCTTTAGTATTATCGGTTTCCCTTTTTTTATTCAAAATTATGTTGTGTCAAGTTTTCACAAGCCCTCTGCATTGTCACATGTTCGGGCTACTTGTTGTATTTTGCAAAATAGTCATCAATCTCTGGTCTTAATTCAATTCCGGCTTTTTCAAAACAGTCAAGCAAGTTATTGTATGTTCCTGCTCCTGAAAGAAAATCCCAAAACTCCTGTGCAACCATTACTTCTTTATTCAAATCAAACATTCCTTTCATTGTTCATCGCGCATAAGGTTTAGGCATAGAATGTTTTATAAATAATTTAACAAAACTTTTTCAATACTTTGTCTCCCAGTACCATATTTTTTTTCCCAATCTTTAATCAACAATTTCTTTTTCAATTCCAATTCATCTGAAAATTTGGTGGGTTCATTCTTCATAATAATATCAATCCAATTAAGTACTTTTTGACAATATCCATTCTCATCCGCAATGAAGTCCCATAATTCTTTTCCAATCAATGTGGAATCGGGGTAACCGATTAAAGTAGTTTGAATTTGTGAATTTATTTGTTTGCGTGTGCCATAAGTCATTCCCAACATTGGAATATTTTTGATTTTATCTTTTATATTTTGAATGTGCGAATTTAGTTGCCTGACTTGTTCTATGGACATTGTATTTGGACTTGATTTAATTTGAAACTGATAGTTGATATTTTTCTTTTTTATTTTCATATCAAATCCACCAAGTGCCGGTTTTTCTGCTCCGCTACATAGCAATAAACCCTCAACTGTAAAACCCCAAGAGGTAACGATAGAGCGGGTTATCTTTTGATAAAAATAAAAAGTTACAACTTCTTTATGGTCATCAAAGCCAAATGCTTTTACTAAAAAAGGATTGATTAAAAGATTTTCTAAAGTTGTATTTTTAAGTTCAGAGATGCTGTTTTTAACAAAGTCCTTAATCAAAACCGTAATCCAAAAACCATCCACGGATTTTGATTTGTCAAATAAATATTCGTCAATAATATTTTGGATTTCAGCAATTTGTTCTTTCGAAAGTTTTGATTTGCCTTTTGAATTTTTAAACTGCAAAAGTTTTTTTGAATCAAAGAAATTTTTAATAGAACAATCATAAAAATCAGCAATAGCAACAGCGGTCGTTTCGCTAATCTTATTAACCTTCTTACACAAGTAAGTAATTAGTTTTTCTTCGCTGTATTCCATTTTTTATTTTTTATGTGCGTATTTGGTTTGTGGTTCAAATAAAACAAGTTCTTTTTCAGTTTCTATTTGTGATTTAATCAACTCACAATATTCAGGTAAAATCTCAATGCCAATTGAATTACGATGTATGCGTTTTGCGACAACTAATGTAGTTCCGGAACCCGCAAACGGGTCAAGCACTGTATCATCTTGTTTTGTAAAAAGTTTAATAAACCATTCGGGTAATTCTTCGGGAAAAGGAGCGCTGTGATTTTTATTGTTACAGACCGTTGCAAAATGCAAAACATTAGTGGGATATACTTTATCCCTGTTCAACCAATTTGAAATGTTCTTTCCAAAACCACTCCCGCTTTTTGAATTGTCTCTTATTTTGTCTGTCTCACTTAAATTTTTTAATCTGCCATTTGCCCAATCACCAACTGGAAGCATAACCTCTTCCTGAAACATATTAAATTTTTTTGTTTTATTAAATTGAATACACCTTTCCCAAGCATCTCGAAAACGATTAGGCCATTTCCCAGGATATGAATTTTTTTTATGCCAAATATATTCTTCTGTCCATAACCAACCTTGTTTTCTTAATGCTAAAATTAATTCAATCACATAAGTATGACGCTCTCCTTCTTCAGCTTTTTCTTTAATATTTAAAATAAAAGTTCCTGTCGGTTTTAAAACTCGTAATAATTCATTTGAAATTGGTAAAAACCATTCTACATAATTCTCTGGCTTAATACCGCCGTATGTATTTTTTCGACTATCAGCATAAGGTGGTGACGTAACTATCAAATCAATTGAATTTTCTTTAATATCTTTTAAAACTTCTTTGCTGTCTCCTTGAATTATTTTTGTAGTGATTTCTTTCATGTTGTTTCTATTTCAATGCATTCAAAGGTTTCATTTAAGGTACATTCCATATTTTCAATTTCAAATTTTTCTTTTTGCCTGTCAACATCCGTAGAAATATCCTGAATGTTGCCTGTGTAAAATTCACAAACCCGTTTAGCTTCACCTGATGTTTCAGCGTTAACTGTTATAACGTAATTTTTTGATAGAACTACTTGATATGTTTTCATGATTTTTTCTTTTTAAATTCATCAGTGTGGCTGTCAAGAAAATATTCTACAAGTTGCGGAATGTATTTTCCCTTGTAAGGATGAAGTCTATGAACGTGTTTTGTTGTGTCTGATTCCTTCAGATAGTCAAATGAAAGATGCCAGTTTAAATCGCTGCCCAATTGCTCTTTCCAGTCTATTTCTCTTTTGCCATAAAACGATTCGTAGTATTTCAGCAGGTCGTTTTTTTTAATTAGAGAACTGCCGTTGTCGCAGATTTTCCGTATTTTTCCATAGGAAATCAAATAGGAAATGTTGGAAGTTGTAACATCTTTTTTGAGAAATTCCGATGCCCAAACACTTGCTTCTTTTATTGTCAAAAGGTCATTCATTTTTTGTCTTTTTCAATGCCACATTTGATTCAGGAAATCACTTCCTGAATAATTTCTGTTATGTCTTTTATCTTTATGGCTTCACTATCTTTCCGTGATAATAAGCTATCTTCAAAATTAGCGATGCAATAAGGACAAGAAGTAACCAACACTTTAGCTCCGGTTGCAACTGCCTGTTCTAACCTAAGGTCAGATAATCTTTCACCTTTTGGTGTATCCATCCAAATTCTGCCTCCACCGCCACCACAGCAAAGCGAATTTTCCCTCGAATCAACCATCTCGGTAAGTTCTATACCAGATATTTTCTGTAAAATCTTTCGGGGTTCATCGTATATTCCATTATGCCGGCCCAAATAACACGGATCGTGATAGGTAATTTTTTTCTCATACTCCTTGTTAAATACAAGCCGTCCCTCATTAATAAGCCCGAATAAATATTGTGTGATATGAACAACTTCAAAGTTTACCATAAATTCAGGATATTCGTTTTTAAAAGTATGGTAGCAATGAGGTGAAGAAACAAGAATTTTTTTCACACCATGAGCAATAAAGGTTTTGATATTTTCTTTTGCTAATTTTCTAAATAATTCCTCGTCGCCAGTTTTGCGGATACTTTCTCCACAGCAATTCTCCTTAATTCCCAGTATTCCGAAATTTACTCCTGCTTTATTAAGGATACTGGCTGTAGCTTTGGCTACTTTTTTTAATCGCGGGTCATAACTAAGGTAACACCCGGGAAAATATAAAATTTCCATGCCCTCTGTGAATGTATTTACAGAAAGACCTTCTGCCCAGTCCGCCCTTTTTTTTCGCTCTTCAGAAAAAGGGTTACCTTCGCTACTAAGACCTGATCTTATGGAACGTATAGGATTGGCAGAAGCCGGATATACACCATATTCAGTTGCAATCCTGCGCAAAGCTACGCAGGATTCTACCTGTTTTACGTCTCTTGGACACTGTTTGGCGCATTTTCCGCAAGTAGTACAACGCCATATATCTTCACCTTCTATCTCCGACATCCCGAAAGTAGCCTGCCGGACTATTTTGCGCATACTGAAATTTATCAGTTGGTTCCACGGACAAACAGTATCGCATTTTCCACACTGGTAGCATAATTTAAAAGCATCTCCACCTTTTGCTTTTATAATGTCAGCAATCTCTTTGTAGTCGGCTATATTTTCCATCTTCTTTATTTCAGATTTCAAATTATTTATTTGTACTTAATTCCTTTAATACCTGAAGTATTCAAATACGCCATAAAACCATTTAAGTTTTACTGATTTCTTCTGCTAAAGTAAAAGAAGATTCAAATTCCTCTTGTGAAATATGCTTTCGGTCAATAGCCCTATATAGTTGAGAGCGAACCTCTCCGCAAGAACCTTTTGCTATGCTGAGAAATTGTTTGAATTCGCCTTTGCCATCACGTTCAAATCCTTCAGCAATATTATCCATCACTGAACCGCTTGAGTCATTAATCTGGTCTCTTAGTTTATAATCACGGGCAAATGAACCTTTTAAAGTAAGAGGATAAATTAAGTTACAAAGCTGACGTGCTTTTTGCCAAATTTCAAGGTCTTCAAATCTTTTTATTGTTACCATAATTACATTGTGATTTACAATTTGTGTTATACTATCTGCAATCTGCGATATGAAATTTGAAATTTGAAATCTGAAATTGAAAAAAATGTAGGGTTTTATTTCGTTTCATTATTAACCTTTCTTAGACACAGCCATTCTTGTAACCATATCCATTATATTATGCAATCCATATTTATTTGCCAATGATTCCAATCCTATCTCCAACTCTTCCTGCTTCACTTCTTCTTCTATTTCTTCTTCTCTTTCTTCGTAGAGCAGGGCTTCATTTAAGCACCACTGCACACACAAGGGCTTTTCCTGCGGCGGCTCACTTTCACACATATCGCATTTTAGAGGAAGACCCGAATCAGGTTCTTTAAACACGTCTCTTGATGGGCAGGAAGCACGGCAGAAATCACATTCGTTGTATTCCTTTCCGTCAATCGTATATTTGTTTCTGCCGGCACATTCGGCTACAGTGTAATCACCCGCGAATACAGGAAGATATACGTCTTTCAATGGTTCACGAATCACGTGAATACGAGACCTGGCCGGGTTATTGCTGCTGTACTTTGGTGTGGCGTGAAAAGCGGAGCAGATTACTTCACATGCCCTGCAACCATTACATTTATCAGCATCAATTTTTATTGTTTTAATTATTTTCTTTTTCTTTTCACCATTCATGGTTCACATCCTCCATTTTATTTTTAGAGTAGGCAGGAGGCAGTTAATTCTTCGGTAAAAACTTTTCAGGATTATTTGCCATACTTCCAAGTATTCTGCTAACTTCTTCATATTCATTTCAAAAATTTCCATTGCCAACTTGTATGCAAGCTGATACGCTTTCAAATCTTTATATCCTTGTTCCATATTGTATTTCTGACCGCCTCCTGCTATTGTCTTCTGCTTACTACCTTTCATCTTTCAGGATTCCCCTCTGCTGTAAGTCTTCGCTAACGTAATCCATACCTAATTTGTGTAAAGACTCTTTAGTAGGAATACCATCATTATTCCACCCCTTAAATTTGTAATATGCATCTAAGAGTTGAGTTTCGAGTTCGGGAAATCTTTTTTTCCAATGGTCATCAGGTGGCTTCTCATCAGTTCTCCTCAAGCCTCTTCTTACATTAACGGCTCTAATCAGAGTTCGGTTCCTGGTGGTTATTTCCCATAGTTTAGCTTCATCGATATTGAGCCCTGTAGCTGATGAGATAAAAGCGGGGTAATTATGTATATGATAGGGGGGCTTCAGGGGAAATGACGACAAACCGGCGCACATCCCGAGGGTGTCATCAATGTAATGCATTTT
>PCSS01000024.1 GCA_002771395.1 Bacteroidetes bacterium CG23_combo_of_CG06-09_8_20_14_all_32_9
CGAATTACGAATTTTTTATTTACCCCGTTGGATATTGTTTTTGGTTTGTACTTACTGATGAGAAAATAAATTATCCAACGGGGTGAACCCCGTTAGATAATTGGTTATACGACAAATGAATTAAGGACATTTTTTTATTTTTTAAAATCGTGCAAAGATAGGGTAATTATTCAAATAGTCTATTAAAACTATAGAATAAAAAATGTATAAGCGACTAATTTTTATTCAAATCTTTAACAATAAAATAGTAACCGTCCTCAAGAATTAAATAACCATAATCGTAGCAAAAATAATATGAAGTGCCTTTTTTTGTTGTGTAAATATGTGTAAAATAATTGAAGTCAAAGCCTTTTTGAATAAGTGTTTCGCGTAATACTTTTGTTTTTTTCAGTTCAAAAAAATTTATTAAGATTTTTCTGTTTTTGCGTAAAATGTTATTTATGTTTCGCATAAACGCAGTTGTGTCGCTGTGTACACGGTTATTATAGGAATTGCGACAGGCATCGGAACAAAACTTTTGGTCGGCGCGACCTCTCAGAATCTCATTACATTCAATACAATGACGTTGTTCGTTTTCCATATAACATTATTTACTTATTTTCGGATAATCCTGTTGAAAAAGTCGTAAAACAATCTTACTCCAACTGCAGTTCCACCCAGTCCCCGGTACGAATCTTTTGTGTTTGTGAAAGCCGTACCGGCTATATCTAAATGAATCCACGGGTAATCGGTAAATTTCTCTAAAAATTTTGCAGCGGTAATAACTCCGGCATATTTTCCACCAACATTTTTTACGTCAGCAATTTTTGATTCAATCATTTCGGAATAATCGTCCCACAGCGGAAACTGAACCAAGCGTTCGTAAGTTTCGTTCCCCGATGTATCAAGAAGTGAATACATTTCGTCAGCATTTTTTGAGAAAGCAACCGAAGCAACTTTACCTGTTGCAGCAATAGCAGACCCTGTAAGCGTGGCAATATCAATAACTAACATCGGCTTGTACTTTTTAGCATAACATAGAGCATCGGCAAGTATCATTCTGCCTTCGGCATCGGCATTAAGCATTTCAACGGTAGTTTTATTCATCATGGTGATGATGTCGCCGGGTGCATAAGCATTTCCCGATGGGCGGTTATCGGTTGCCGGAATTAACCCGACAAGGTGAACTGGCAATTTCGATTTTGCTGCGGCATACATTGCGCCCGCAACTGCAGCAGCACCACTCATGTCGCATTTCATGTAATCCATACTGTCTAATGTGGGTTTCAGGCTTAATCCGCCTGTATCGTAAACAATACCTTTACCAACAAGCACAAGTGGATTTTCATTAATAAATCTTTTGGGTTTCCATTCCATCACAATAAATACCGGTGGGTCAACGCTACCTTTGTTAACTGCTAACAGTCCGCCCATTTCGAGTTGAATAATCTTTTTTTTGTCGAAAACTTTTACCCGAAAACCAGATTCTGTGCCTAATCGTTCACATTCCGATGCAAGTTTTTCTGCATTTAGCCAAAGTAAAGGCTCATTAATAAGGTTACGACTTTCATAAACCCCCAATGCCTGATGTATAAACTGTTCCCACTTCTTTTTGTTTGGTTTAGCAGAAATAATTATGATTTTTTTAAGTGCTTCTTTCTTCTTTTTTTTATCGGTTAAGTATTTATCAAACTTGTAGTTGCTAAGTATAAGACCTTCGGCAAAAGCAAGTTGAAAGTCTTCGTTTGCTGTAAAATCAACAATTTGAACAGCAGTTTCGCCTTGTTCCTGTAAAAAGTTCTGTAATTTGCTGCCTGAGCGTCTTATATCTTCTTTTGTTTGCCATTTTAATTTATCAGTTTCAAAAACTCTGAAAAAATTCCAGCGGGAATATGAATTTATTTCTATAGCTTTTTTGTCTTCGGCGAGTTTTTCTTTTAAAAACTTTGATTCGGTTTTGGAAAGTCTGCATTGCGAAGGAAGTATTTTGTCTTTTAACAGGTAAACAACACTAATATCAGGCAAAATGTTATCTGAAAAAGAAATCGAAGGTATCATTGTTTAATATTTTTTGGGGTAAAAATAAGCATAATAATAATTATACCGCAGATAATTTAATTCCGATAAATCGGAACAGGTCTTTCGAATATAGAATACCTAAAAATAACGGTATAACTGGGAGGACATAAATTTTCTTCCGAAAATCTTATTACTCTCAGTATATAAGGGCACACATATTCAACCGATAAAAATGATTATTTTTGGGAATTGCCTAATGTAATCGGAGTAAAAAGAAAAACACATAAATAAATTCAATTTTTTATTGGTACATGAAAATACTTGGACAACAACACATATACCGCCATACGCAATCTTGCATGGAACCAAGTCCCTTGTGCCCCCTTAAAATATAGTAAATATAATATATCAATTAGCATTAATAATTGCTTTGAAATAAGGATCTTCTTTTCTTAAAAAGTGTTTTGATAATCTTTGTCCCTTCCAGAAAGTAACTGCATAATAATAATCCTTAATGTTTAATTTTACAGGAACTTTGACGGGAAGAAATAAATCTTCACGTTTTTGTGCATTAGTAATAGATAGAGTCATGATCATTTGAAAAATAAGCTTTGAATACGGTAACATAAACATAAACGGCGTAGCACCTACACCACCAATATAGCCAATAGGAACCCCAACTGTAACAAATCTATCGCAATGATATGCATAATCAGCAAACGCCATTGCCGATGAATAAATGCCAGCATCCTGAATAACATAAATTTGTCCTTTATAATGAATGTTGTTTTCAGAAGGGGTCAAAGTATCTGCATCATGATAAAGACTAAAATATTCCTTATCAGACAGGAATGGAACTTCTAATACTTTTCCGGTTGAATCGTTCAAACAATCTCTAACTATTGAATTGTTTTTTGCAACCATTATATTTTTAGTATTCATTGGCTTATCAATAATTGTTTTTAGAACATTCATCCAACATAAATCAGTTCCTCCATCATTACTACGAATGTCAATAATTACTTTTTCAGTGTTTTTATTTCTTGCCTTTTTTATAATTTTTCTGGGTATTTTATTTGTTTTGTAATTCATTGAGGCTAAACGAACATAGAGTATTTTATTTTTGTGAAAATATTTAACTTTATTTTTATTAATAATTATTTGAAAATATTTACATTTTAGAGATTGATCTGAGGTATTTACAATTATTTCTTTGCCTTCAGGGGTTTCAATATTTAATACTAAAGGTATATTTCGTAAAGAATCAACTGCAAAAAAGCAACCTGAATAAAATTTCTGTTTTTCAATATCCCATTTTAAGGAATTTAACTCATAAATAGAATATTTTGAAATAATAGAATCAGGAGTTAACCCATTAATTGATTTTATTTTTTGCCCAATTACATATTTTTTCTTTTGGTATTTAAATGGGTATCTGGTATAATAATTACCATCAATATATGCAAAACCTCTGAATAAATAGTAATTTTTTGGATAATTAGCTAACCTAAACATAGATTTTGAAATAATAAAAGCATTATTATCAATATATTTTAAAGATTTTTCGGCAAGTTTTGGATCGTAATCTTTTAAAACATTTAACATGCTATTTGCATAGTCGGGGTAAATTAAATCAATATGCAAGTTTCTGCATAAGATTAGAGACGGAATTATTACTTTATTAATAAAATCAGCATTTGAATGCAAGGTGTCTATAATTTTTTCATACTTTTTAATGTTCTGTATTATATCAAAATCTGTTAATTTACTTAACGGCTCTATTTCCGGGTTTACTTCTTCAATTATTTTTAACAAATAACTAAAATCTTCATGCATTTGTTCCTGGGTCAGTAATGAAATAGATGTTTCATTTGAATTCTGTGCAAAGCAATTGAAGCTAAACACTAAAATTAAAAACAGAATAAGATATTTCATATAATTAATTAAAATTATTTATGTAAAAATAAGCAAATAATAATTATACCGCAAATAATTTCAGAACACCTGACTTGTAGTTTGTAAATCTTTCATTATGAGTTTTATTATTAATAATTGTTCGCAAATTAAAATACAGGTATTTATCTTCATTTTTTCTACACCACTAAAACACCAAAGCACTAAATCCCACCAAAACAATTATATAAGTAGGTTCTAAAAATTAACAAATTGCGGCATGGCGGGCTTGACCCGCCATCTCATATTAAAGGCAGACCTTCAATTTGTGAGATTCTGAAACAATCCTGAATCAAGTTCAGGACAGAATGACGTGTCGTTAATTTTTAGAAGTCCCCTATAAATATTAATACACCTTTGGTGGAATTTGGTGTTCCTGCCCCGTTGGATATTGTTTTTAATTTTTGATTCACTACGCTGGACAACGAGATTATCCAACGGGGTGAATGCTTTGGTGGCTATTTTATTTTGCGAGGGGTCGGAGTTCTGTAATTAATCGTTTTTTCCAACGGATATTGAGAAGTTAATTTGTCAATTGATATTTATACTTTTGTGCGATTTTTGAAATAATGAATTATAAAACTTACACGCTAAATAATGGACTACGGCTAATTCACCGGCAAACCGAAAAACAAGTTGTACATTGCGGTATAATTATAAACACCGGAACCCGTGACGAATTCGAAAACGAACACGGATTAGCACACTTTCACGAACATCTTGTTTTTAAAGGAACACACAAACGCAAAGCATACCATATTATTAGTAGAATGGAAGACGTTGGCGGCGAAATTGATGCCTATACAACCAAAGAAGAAACCTGCATATACGCTTCGTTTTTAAACCGATACTACGACCGCACCATGGAATTAATGAACGATATAATTTTTCATTCGGTTTATCCCGAAAAAGAAATTATTCGCGAACGTGAAGTGATTTTAGACGAAATTAATTCATATAAAGATAGTCCTGCTGAATTAATATTTGACGATTTTGAAGAACTTGTTTTTGACGGTCATTCTTTAGGAAGAAATATTTTAGGCGCAAAAAAAACTCTCAAAAAGTTTAACACATCACAATTACACGACTTTTTCACACGCACTTATAACACCGACCAAATAGTTTTTTGCTCGGTTGGAAATATTGATTTTGATAAATTAGTAAAGTATTTTGAAAAATATTTTGGCGAAATTTATGCAAATAAACGCAGTTGGAAACGTAAGCCTTTTAAAAATTATAAGCCTGTTGAAAAAACAATTGTAAAAAAAACACACCAGTCGCATTGTATTATAGGAACAACGGCTTATAATTTTCGCAATAAAAAGCGGCTGCCATTTCTATTGCTAACCAATCTTTTGGCTGGTTCGGGACTTAACACCAGATTAAATCTTTCGCTTCGTGAAAAAAACGGATTAGTTTATTATATAGAATCTTCATATACGCCATATTACGATACCGGGATTTTTAATATTTATTTTGGTTGCGATAATGATAAACTCAACAAATCAATAAATATTATTAAAAAAGAACTTACCAAAATTAAAGAAGAACCTCTTGGCATAAAACAACTTCAGCGAGCCAAACAGCAAATGATTGGACAAATTGCCATTTCGCTCGAAAATCCTGAAATTCTTTTACTAAACCTTGGTAAAAGCTACCTGTTATATAATAAGGTTGATAGTCTTGAGGTTGTAACCCAAAGAATTGAACTTATAACCACCGATGATATTCTTGCCGTTGCAAACGAAATTTTTAACGAACAAAAATTTTCAACCCTCATTTACAAATGAATTTGAATCAATATATTGAGCAATATATACTTGACCACACCGAACCCGAAAGTGATGTTTTAAAAGAATTATACCGTGAAACCAACTTGCATATTTATCATCCGCGAATGTTGTCGGGTCATTTACAGGGACGAGTTTTAAAAATGCTGAGTTGTATGATAAAACCGTCAAATATTCTTGAAATAGGTACATATACAGGATACTCCGCAATTTGTCTTGCTGAAGGACTTGCACAAGGGGGAAAAATTCATACCATTGAAATTAACGACGAGTTGGAAGATTTTATACGATTATTTATTGCAAAAGCCGGTTTTGATGACAGAATTATTCTTCATTTTGGTGATGCTCTGAAAATTATTCCAACCCTAAATCAAAAATTCGACCTTGTATTTATTGACGGCGACAAACGTCAATACATTAATTATTATAACCTCGTTATTGAAAAAGTTAAACACGGCGGTTATATTATTGCCGATAATGTGCTTTGGAGCGGAAAAGTTGTAGAAAATCCCGAAAAAATGGATGAGCAAACACTCGGAATAGTTGAATTTAACAGGTTAGTACAAGCCGATAATCGTGTTTCAAATGTACTTTTCCCCATTCGCGATGGAATGATGGTAATGCAAAAACGGTAAAATAATTACTCATCCATAGTGTTGCTAATTTTTTAATACATAGGACACAGGGCTATCAAAGTCGCATAGAGATAAATTTTTGGTAAAATTGTTTGAAAAAGAGCAATATTGTCA
>PCSS01000110.1 GCA_002771395.1 Bacteroidetes bacterium CG23_combo_of_CG06-09_8_20_14_all_32_9
ATAGTACAAAAACAATATCCTACGGGGTAAATCAACTATTTCGACATTCATCATTCCTTGTTCGGTGTTCGTTATTTATTAAATTTATCCTTAAATTAGCGACATTACCTTATACCCTATACCTTTATACTTTATACCTGAAATATCAAATTTTAAAATTCTGATATTATTTTTCAAATTTTTCGACATTACAGACAGACACTAATTATTGAGACGATACATTATTAAGGCTTTAGGTCATTGTAAAAGAATAATTCTTCATCCGGGATTTTATCTCCTCTTAAAACACGATAGCGCTGGCGGGCATAAACAACATAAATACTTCCCTGATGTTCATTAAGAATTTTCTGATAATATTCCATAGCTTTTTCGGTATCGTGCAAATACTTTTCGTAAATAGTCGCTAACATAAAAAGTGCATCATCGGCAAGAATACCGTAATTATACTTTGTTGAAACAGTGTCAAAATAAGATACAGCAGATTGATAATCAGCTTTTTTAAGCAACAATTCACCAAGTTTATAGTAAGTGTCGCTTAAAATCTCGTTATTATTGAATTTTCGCAAAATACTATCTAATATCAGTGTGGCAATACTGTCGTTATGTCTGAAAATAAATAACTCAGCCCGTGAAAACATTTGCAAAGCCGCTCCTGTTGAATCTGAAGCTAAATTGTTGCTTATTAACAACGATAAACTAAACGCATCATTGGCAATAAGTTTCGATGTTGAAGCCTTTAATATATCTAATTGAGCCTGTGCCCATAAAAAATCACCTGAATAATAAGCCAATCGTGATTTTCTGAATTTTGCTTCATGCCCTACAGGTTCATTTTCATTAGCTTTTTCAACTTGTGCGTAATAGATTGTTGCTCCCCAAATATCATTATTAAATAAACAAATATCTCCCATAAGAAGTTTACATTCTGCTATTTGCAAAGGAGTTAGATAATTTGAGCCAAGAGCTTTTTCTAAATTTTGTGTTGCTTCGTCGGCTTTGTTTAAGTAAAATGTTTGAATATAAGCCAATGCCTTAATTAAAGAAAAAGTGGCTTTTGAACGTCCCAATTCGTTAAGTGTAATATTAAAAAGATTTTCTAAATTAATTATATCCTGATAGTTAACTCCGGGATGGTCAATTACTTTATTATAAAGTGCATTCATATATTCGCTTCGGGCACCAACATACCATGTATTGTATTTTCCTTTGTCAATTACATACTGGTATGCCTTTAAAGCAACGTCAAATTCTTTGTTTGTAACAGACTGGCGTGCTAATACCATTAATCGGCTTCCATCTTCCTTTAATCTTTTATCAAGTGCAGACGATTGAATAAAAGCATTTTCGTAATCTTTATCCTGAAGATAAAGCCAAATTAATAACTCGCTGAAAATAATATACTCGGGATTTTTTTGAATTCGCTTAATTAATTGCGATTTAAGCAATTCTGTTAAATTATTTTCTTTATCGGAATAAACTGATGATTGTAGTCTGTTTTGTATTGTTTGAATATAACTATCGTGAAGTTCGAGAGCATTCAAATATTCATCAATCATCTTATTGTGCTGATGTTGTGATTGATACAAGCCTGCAAGTTCAAAATAAAAACCGTAAATATCTTTTAGCATTTTTCTGCCTTTAAGGTAAGTTTGCTCTGCCATATTAAATTCGGCTCGGATAAGAAATGCGTTTGCTAAGTTATTTATCTGGTTATTATCTGGTTGCAAGAGTTTTAATGCTTGCTGATATTCTTCATCCGCTTCTTTTAAAAGATTTTGCGTTTTGTAAAGGAAACCTAAGTCAACCCTGAAACTTAAGTCAGAGTTGTTTTTGCGAATTTCTTTTTTAAGTATTTTTTCGGCAGTTTCATAATCTTTTAATTCAACAAGGCAATTAAAATAATAGTTGAAATATATTTTACTTTTTTGAGAATTATACAACTCTAAAAAAATAGTTGCTGCTTTGTCAAACTCCTTATTATTATAATATTGCTGAGCAAGCTGAATTTGCTCATCAGGTGTTTGAGCATAAAGCATTACTGCCGAAAATAATGTTAATATTAAAATGCTAAAATATTTCAAAATAAGGAATTTATATTTTTTTGCAAAGATAGGTTCAATTTTTTTTTTTGAAGTAAACATTTTTTTAGGTTCTAAATAAACCTTTAATTCTGATATTGTGTTACTTAGAGTCTGTCCATAATATCAGCATTTTTAATTTATAAGATATAGTGGTATAGGGAACTTTCCGAAAGTTAACGGCGCCATGACCTTTGTAAACTTTCGGAAAGTTATAATGACGGCTAAACCCTTATACCATATACCTTTATACCTTGTCTTTATAAGTTCAGAATTAAAAATATGACATATATTTACAAGTTTTCTCTACTTTATAAACAGACACTGCTTAATCTTTTATTCTGTGAAGAAAAATAATTTTTAATTTCGTTAATGCGTAAAGTTTTACAAAGTTATTGCTATTACCCTTTTTACCAGCATTATATAAGCATTATGTATTCAAAATAATAATGGGAAAAATAAAAATATTATAAAAAATTTCATTTTATTTAAAAATAATTATTCGTTTTATATAAATTTACTTTATTTTTGGAAATTAAAAACACAGTTTAATTTTGTTTAGTATATTTGCAGAACATAAATATTTTTTTTAATTTTAAAAATTAAAATTACATTCGTGGTTTAAATGGTAAAAATTACTCCGCTAATGAAAAAACATATAGTTTTATTACTGTTTTTAATACTATTAGGGACATGGTCTTTTGCCGGTGAAATAGTTATTGAAGGTATATTTCAGGGTAAAAATCTTTATGTAATGAATCCATTTGCATCTTCGGGAGTTGGTTTTTGTGTTTTTGAAGTTACAATAAATGGAAAAACATCTACCGATGAAATAAATTCCAGCGCTTTTGAGATTGATTTATCTGTTTATCAATTTAATCTTGGCGATAAAGTTATTGTAGATATTAAACATAAAGATAATTGTATCCCTAAAGTACTTAATCCTGAGGTGCTTAAACCTAAAAGCACTTATAATGTTTCTACTATTAAAGTAAGCAAAGAAGGTAACTTAACATGGTCAACTACAGGCGAAGCCGGAAAATTAACTTTTATTGGTGAACAATATCGCTGGAATAAGTGGGTTAGAATTGGCGAAATTGAAGGGAAAGGAACTCCTGCATCAAACTCATACTCATTAAAAGTTACACCTCATTCGGGCAATAATAAGTTCAGGGTTAAACAAATAGATTATACCAAAAAACCACGTTACAGCCCTGAAGCAAAATTTAAATCTATGAATCCACCCATTACCGTAACTTCAAAGAAATATGAAACAGAAATAACTTTCTCGGGTGAAACTATGTACGAAATTTATGATTATTACGGAAACCTTGTTTTAAAAGGTATTGGAAGTAAAGTTGCTATAACCGAACTTAAAAAGGGCAATTACTTTATAAACTTTGATAACACAATGGATCAGTTTAGAAAGAAGTAATTGATATTGACATAAAGGGAACTCCTCTTGTAACTATTCATAACTAATATACTATGCGTGGGGCAGATTATTACATTCGTCAAAAGACCCAAGCCCAAAGCCCCAAGTTTCAAGAACCAAAACTTACGCTATATACCCTCTTTGAATTTGGAATTTAAAAATGCGACAATTTATCCCGTTCCAAGTATAAATAGAGTCTGTACAATAATATCAGCATTTTTAATTTATAAGGTATAGTGGTATAAGGAACTTTCCGAAAGTTAACGGCGCCATGACCTTTGCAAACTTTCGGAAAGTTACAATGACGGCTAACCCCATATACCCTATACCTTTATACCTTATACCTGAAATATTAAATTTTAAAATTCTGATATTATTTTTCAAATTTTTCGACTTTACAGACAGACTCTAAATAATGTTCCCTTTAAAGTTCCCTTTTTCTATTCTTCATAATTTTTAAAAGCCTCCAAAATATCTTCATTATTTAAAAGGTAAGTTTTTATACCGGTTTTTTTTGCACCTTTTATATTAATTGCAGAATCATCAATAAATAAAGTTTCCTTCGGCAAAAGCGAAGCATCGGTAAGAACATAATTATAAATCTCTGCATCGGGCTTCACCATTCCAAGTTGAAACGAAAACCATGCTTTTTCGAATAGCTTGTTAAAGTTTAAGTACCCGAATTTTTGCTGCAAATCTTTTAAAAACTTTTTATAATGAATTACATTTGTGTTACTTAGAAGAAATATCTTATATTTTTTTCTTAGTTTTTCCAATAATTTTATTTTATCGGCTGACATATCAAGCAAAATCGCATTCCATGCAAAATCTATTTGTTCATCAGTGAGTTTTAGATTTGATACTTTTCTTATCCTATCTCTAAAAACATTATCTGACATTTGTCCTTTCTCCATTTTAACAAGCAGATCGGAATTATTGGACTGACATATATAATCTTCAACTTTAAAGAAACCCAGTTCTTTAAAAGCATTTATAGTAAGCCTGGTATTTGTATTAATTATTACACCGCCGTAATCAAAAATTATGTTTTTTATTCCGGTTAAATCTACCATATATTCACTATCTTTGATTTCAAAAGCAAAATTATCATAAATTAAACTGCGAAGGGGATAAATTCTTACATTTGGGATTCAGGTATAAGGAAATAAGGTATAATACGCACCACCTTATACCTTTATACCATATACCTCTATACCTTTATTGTAATCATAAAATGCTGCAATTTATCCCGTTTATAGTATAAACTAATAAGAAATTGTTATGTATGTAAACGGAAAACATTACTATGCTTTGTGGGTTGACGAAACAAATAATGCCGTTAAAATAGTTAATCAACTTAAAATTCCTTATGAATTTGAAATTTGTGAAATTACTTCATATCTTGAATTAGTTAATGCCATAAAAGACATGCATTTACGTGGTGCCCCGTTAATTGGTGTTGCCGGGGCATTTGCTGTTTGGCTGGCAAGTTTGGAGGCAAAAAAAACTTCTAATCCCGAATTTTTTTTAAATAATGCATATAATAATATAGTATCGGCACGACCAACAGCAGTAAATTTGAAATTTGCCGCTTCGCTTGTTTATAACAAAGTAATTCAATGTAAAAATTCCGAAAATCGTGCAGAAATTGCATTAACTACCGCAAAATATTTTTATAACTCGGAGATAGAAAATTTTAAAAAAATTGGTGAAAACGGATTACCGCTCATTAAAAAATTAGCATCACAAAAAAATGGTGAACCGGTTAATATCCTTACACATTGCAATGCAGGCTGGCTGGCATGCGGTGATTACGGAACAGCCACATCGGCTATTTATCTTGCTCATAAAAAAGGCATAAAAATTCATGTTTGGATTGACGAGACGCGACCTCGCCTGCAAGGTGCAAAACTTACCGCTTGGGAAATGAACAATGAAAAAATTCCGTTTACTGTGATAGCCGACAATACAGGCGGTTATCTTATGCAGGAAGGAATGGTTGATATAGTTATTGTTGGGGCCGACAGAGTTGCAGCAAACGGCGATGTGGCAAATAAAATCGGAACATATTTAAAAGCTTTGGCTGCATTTAATAATCATATTCCGTTTTATGTTGCATTACCTTCAAGCACTATAGATTTTGGTTTGCAACAAGGAGTTCATCACATTGCTATTGAAAAACGAAATAAAAATGAAATTCTTCAGATTGAAGGAATTACAAAAAATGGAAATGTTGAAACTATTAATATTATGCCCGAAAATTATTCTGTGGCAAATTATGCTTTTGATATTACACCGGCACACTTTGTTACAGGATTAATAACTGAACAAGGTATTGTATCTGCAAAAAAGGAAGATATTATAAAGTTGTATTCAAAAAAAGCGATTTAATATGGAAGAAAACATTAAGCAGGAAGTTGCATATTTTATGCGACGCCTCTATAACAAAGGACTTACAACAAGTTTAGGCGGAAATATAAGTTGCAAAATTGATAATGAAAAATTTGTAATTACACCAGGTCAAACCGATAAAGGACGTATGAAAGCCGATGAATTGGGAATTTTTGGTTTAAACGGCAACAATTACACTCCCAATATAAAGCTCAGCATGGAAACCAAAATGCACCTTTTTATTTATCAAAAAAGACCTGATATAAAAGCTATTGTACATGCGCATCCGCCCTTCGCTTCTTTTTTTGCCGTTTCCGATAAAAAACTAAATTGTAAATTACTTGGTGAAGCCCGCGCCTTACTTGGCAAACCCGAATATTCTCCTTATGCACTTATGGGAACAGAAAAACTTGCCGAACTTGTTTCTGAGTCTGTTGTAAAAAGCAATCTGGTAATTCTTAAAAACCACGGGATTTTAACAGTTGGCGATACACTTATTACAGCCATTAACCGTATTGAAGTTGCTGAAATGGCTGCACAATTAACTTTATTAACTAATTTACACGGAAACACCACTGAATTGACTAAAGACCAGTTGACAGAGATTGATATATTGATGAAAAGTAACTACTCACCCGCAAAACTACAGAAGTGATTAAT
>PCSS01000074.1:0-2859 GCA_002771395.1 Bacteroidetes bacterium CG23_combo_of_CG06-09_8_20_14_all_32_9
TTGCATATCCGTTTTTCAACGAGAGTTATCCAACGGGGTTAATGGGTGTTCTTAAATCAAAAGAAACCGACATTACAGACAAGCACTAATTAATTCCAATAAAAGTAAAGAGGAATAGAGGAATAGGGAAATATGGCTGTATCCTTATACCTTTATACCTAACTTGCAAAATGGGATTTATTTTTTTCATGTCCCCTAAGTTGAAATCTGCTCAATGAAAAATGTTGATTTTTTTCGCTTTCATTTTTTTTTATTAAGCCTTACGCTTACTTTTTCAACTTTTCCGCCTACCGGAGGATTTAATTTTGAAACAGTTAATACAACTCCAGAAATAGATTTAAAGTCATCAAAAAGTCTGTTTAATATTCGCGATGCAATATTTTCTAAAAGGAAAGATTTAATTTTCATTTCCTGCTTCACAGCCGCATAAACCACCTGATAATTCAGAGCATCTTTTAGCGAATCGGTTTGTGAAGCTTTTTCGGTATCCGTATCAATAATTAAATCAATTAAAAATTTACCACCAACAATTTGTTCCTCTTTAAAATGCCCATGATAAGCATAAAACTCCATTCCCTCAATAATAATTTGTCCCATTTTCAAAAATTTAAGTTTTAATAAAAAATGTTTGCCACAGATTATTCACTCATTTCATTTGCTTAATGTTATTACTTTGTTAAGTTCACAGATTATCAATTATTTTTATTTGTTATCAACAATCTGTTATGTTTATTTTACAGTTTGTGTAATATGCGGTATTTTCAAAGTCATATAAAAATCATTACAAAAAAGAGCAATATTAGTTAATTCAGTTTATTTTTGCAGAATAATTCCAGAAAATATTTACAATGAATAACGAAATAAAATTACAGATTAAAGAAACCCGTCAACTCAACTTTATTGAGGAAATTATTGAAAAAGAAAAAAATAACAATAGTTTTTCCGGAGTTCATACACGCTTTCCGCCCGAACCCAATGGATATCTTCATATTGGTCATGCAAAATCGATATGCCTGAATTTTGGTTTGGCAAAAAAATACAACGGTAAATGCAATCTTCGGTTTGATGATACCAACCCCGTTGCCGAAGATGTTGAATATGTTGATTCTATTAAGGAGGATATTCGCTGGTTAGGTTTCGACTGGGAAAACCGTTTGTTTTATGCTTCCGATTATTTTCAACAGCTTTATGAATGGGCAAAGGTGCTTATTAAAAAAGAAAAATCTTTTGTTTGCGATTTAACTGCCGATGAAGTTTCTAGGATGCGGGGAACACCCGCAATTCCGGCTACTCCAAGTCCTTTCAGAAATCGCAGCGTTGAAGAAAATCTTAATTTATTTGAACGCATGAAAAATGGTGAGTTCCCTGATGGCAGCAAAACTCTACGTGCAAAAATTGACCTTGCTTCGCCTAATATGCACATGCGCGACCCTGTTTTGTATAGAATTTTGCATGCCAGTCACCATCGTACAGGTAACAAATGGTGCATTTACCCGATGTACGATTTCGCTCACGGGCAATCAGATTATATTGAAAGGATAACACATTCAATTTGCACTCTTGAATTTGAAGTTCACCGTCCACTTTACGAATGGTTTCTTAATGCAATTGGCTTAAATCCTCCGCTTCCGCGACAAATTGAGTTTGCACGCTTAAATTTAAGTTTTACAGTTATGAGCAAACGTAAACTTATGGAACTTGTTAAAGGTAATTATGTAAATGGCTGGGACGATCCCCGAATGCCTACTATTTGCGGATTACGACATCGCGGATATACTCCCGAATCAATTCGCAATTTTGCCGAAAGAATTGGCGTTGCTAAACGCGAAAATACAATTGATGTTAGTTTACTTGAATTTTGTATCCGCGAAGATTTAAACAAAAAAACAAATCGCATTATGGGTGTGTTAAACCCTGTAAAAGTGATTATTACAAATTTCCCCGATAATCAAACCGAAGAACTTAATGCAATAAATAATCCCGAAGATGCGTCTGCCGGCAATCGTAAAGTACCATTCTCAAAAGAATTATTTATTGAGCGTGATGATTTTATGGAAAACCCTCCTAACAATTATTTCAGATTAAGTCCGGGTAAAGAAGTGAGACTGCGATATGCTTATTATATTAAATGTAATAACATTATAAAAAATCCGCAGACCTGTGAAATTACAGAAATTCATTGTACTTACGATACCGAATCGAAAGGTGGAAAATCGGCAGATGGGCGAAAAGTAAAGGGTACCATTCACTGGGTATCTGCAAAACATGCAGTTGAATGTGAAGTTAGGCTTTACGACAGGTTATTTAAAAGCGAAAATCCCGAAGAAGGGCAAGATTTTAAAGAAGATTTAAACCCCGATTCGCTGAAAATTGTTAAAGGGTATCTCGAACCATCTGTAAAAACTGCTAAAGTGGGTGAAAACTATCAATTTGAGCGATTAGGTTATTTTGTTGTTGATAAAGATACAACAACAAAAAATATTGTTTTTAACCGCACCGTTAGCTTAAAAGACGTATGGAGCAAAACAATGAAAAATAAATAACAAATATCAAAAAATAATCTAAATCCAAACTGGTTTTATACAATATTTTATATTCTGTATCAGGAATATAGAAGTCAGAATATAGGAGACAGGATTCAGAAGACAGAATATATAAGGGAAGAAAGGGGAAAAAAGATGAAAAAGATAGAGAGGATAACACTATCAATTTGTCTGATAGCATTATTAGATAGTCTAAGTTTGTTCTTATACTACTGTCAAGTCAAAAGTAAATAATTACAAGACAAAAGTATAAAACCCTTTAATTACTGTCATTTATCCGCTTTGGCGGAGTGTCATTTTACCATTGACATATCAC
>PCSS01000074.1:2867-6591 GCA_002771395.1 Bacteroidetes bacterium CG23_combo_of_CG06-09_8_20_14_all_32_9
GTTTTTATTTTAATAATATAAAGATATGGAAGAACATTTAGAGTCAGAAAACAAGAAGTTTATAGGAGATGATACAAAGTCAGAATTAAGTAGATTTCTGCAAGAGATGGACAAAAAGATGAATAGGATAGATACAGGTAAGATTATAGGTGATTTATAGAAGTTAGATATGGAGATGCAAGAGAGGATAGAGAAGGAAAAAAAGGATAAAGAAAAAGATAAGATAGAGAGGAAGAAGAAGATACATGAAAAGCTTAAGACGATAATAGAGGTGATAATATTTCTCATCATCTTATTCATTATAAGTTGGATATTAAAAAAGATAGGATATCTACAAGATTTACCTGATGAACCAGGAGTAATGTAATATTAGGAGGTAATATGGAGAAAAATGTAAAAAAGGTAACACAGAGAATGGGATAAATTTTTACATTTTAAATTGCCACGACCTTTAGGTCCTTGATAAAGAGTACCAAATAATTGTTCCACCTCCTGACAGGTTACGAAGTTCCTGTCAGGTTGTGGATTCAATTTATACATAAAACGGGATAAATTATCGCATTTTGAAAAGTTGATAGTAGTAGTTGGTAGTTGGCAGTAACAGTTGGCAGTACTGCCTTTTAAGGATTTTAAATCCTAAATCATAATTCCTTAATCTTTCACTGCTGCTGCCAACTTTAATAAGCAAGTTGTTCCAGATTGTAGTATATTTACTTATAATCTTCATTTTATGCTATTCTTGAAAATTGTTATTATAAGTTGAATTTTCTGTAAATTTTGCATAATTCTATTGCACTGTTTGCATTACATTTAATTTTTTTTATTAATAAAAATTGTTTTGCCACATCTTCAACACCTTTATAAGAATAAAAAGCAGGGTGAGAGTAGTTCATAAATTTCAAGACTTTAAACATATTAAACCATTTAAAAAAACGTTGTAAAAAAGTTAACTGTGAACTTGAGTTGCGAATGCACTCAATAACATTTTTCACAAAATTATTTTTAATTAAAAACTTTTGCACAGGCATAGAAAATTCTATTAAAAGTGAATTTAACTGGGCTTCATTCTTACCATACATTTTTGCAGAAAGTCGCACAATATCTGCAATATCATCAAATGCCTGTAAGTTATAAGTAAAATAATTCGGGTCTCCCGATTTTTGCATTTTTTCAATTACGGCACCGGTTCCAAACGGAACCCTGTCTGATGGTCGCGGCGAAGAAAAAACTTTTGTGGAATTTAAATCGGCATAATTTCCCAGTTGAATAACTTTTTGCAAAAAATAAAAATCTTCGCCTGCTTTTCGCTTATTCATACCGCCTTGTTTGCAATATACATCTGCACGAATAGCAAACGAGGAACCAATAGTTTGGTAAGCAAAGGGATGTCCGGCAAAGCGCAGGGCAGAAATATAATACCGCAAATAAAGTTCATAACCTGCAACAGCATAGTATGTAAAATCATCAAAATCATCGCCTTCTAAAGGGTGTTCAAACTGAATGGAACATCCGTTTAATTTTGAATTTTCTTTAAAAAGTCTTTCAATTTCGCATAAATAATTTTGCTGACAAGTACAATCGGCATCAAAACTAATAATTACACCCTCGTTTTTTTTTAAAATTTCAAATCTGTGTATAGCCTCGTCCATGCCAATTTTGCGAGCCAAACCAACTCCTGCATCTTTTGCAGGTAAATTGTTTTTAATGATTAAAAAAAATCGGAAACTGTTGTTATAATGCGAAGATAACCATATTGTTATGGCTTTTTCGGTCAACTTATTTTGCTTAATAATTGTATCGTTTGAATTTTCTGAGGCATTAATTACAATAATAATTTCAACAGCACAATTTGGTCTTTTGCAAATCCATAAACTATTAAGACTGGTAATAATATCATGCTCATTAAAACACGGAATTACAACAATTAAAAATAAATCCTCGTGAGGTTTTTCGTGAATAAACGGAGAATAAAGGGCATACTTTTTAAGATACTGCACGGTAAATTGAATACTTTGAAAGGGCATATTTCGGCATGCTCAATATCAAAAATACGTTTCTTTAACAAGCGGCATAAACAGTAGCACTATGCAGGACTGCCAACTGCCGCTACCTACTTTAATAAATAAGTTGTAACCTATTTTTTTAATGAAACCTGCGATTGATAACGACTATTGAGCATTCCTGTTATTGTATCTGTAATATTTAAACCTTGGTTACCATAAAGAAAAGATGCAGAATTTAAGATGTATCTGTATTTCATGTCTTTATTAAATTCTTTAAGAAAATTTGTAACCGTATCAAGCAATTGCTTTTCAAGATTTTGACTTTCTTTCATTAATTCGTCAGATAAATCTTCGCGAAGTTTATAAAGATTTTGCTGTTTTTCCATTAATTCCTGCTCCTGCCGTTGAGCACTTTCCTGACTTAAAAAGCTATTATTTTTAACTTTCTTTTGAAATTCGGCCGCTTCTTTTTCAAATACAGCAGATTTACGATTCAAATCATCTTCCATTCCTTTTTGCTTTTCCATCAGTTTACTTTCAATATCATTGTAAAATTTATAATGTTTAAGCAGCGTATCAACATTTATAAATGCAATATCATCTTTTACCTGAACAGTGTCCGCTTCTTTAGAACTTGATTTTTGAGGAGTAACTTTAGAGCATGATTTTGAATTAAAATGTAACAAAAACAATACAATAACTGCTATAAAAAGTATAGCATTAATTATTAGAGATAAATTTTTCATAAAAATTAAATTTTTGCAAAACAACATAAAATTTTACTAAGATAAAAATATTTGTTATTACTATCCTTACAATTTAAAAATGAAGTACCTGCTCAGCAATATAAAAATTATCTAACAAAGTGTTCGCCCCAAAAAAATCGGGGGAACTTCAAAACAGATAACTTTGGCATCGTTGGGTGTCATAAAATTGACCTGATTTCTAATTTACCTTGTAAAATATCGCAACAACATTTAGCAAGGTGAACATAAATAAAGCATTTAACAGGGTTCACCCCGTGAGATAGTTTAAAAAAAGAGCGAACAATATATAAATAGCAATTATCTAACGGGGTAAATCAGCGGCATTGGCGGAAAATTGGAAAATAGTTTTTTTACTTGCGAATTACAGGAAACAAATAAAATATATAACATTTAAAATTATTTTTTAAATTTGTGAAACAAAATTGTTATATTAAAAATATTAAATAATGTTAAAACTTATTGTTATAACAATGTTATTTTTTTTTCAATTATATTTTGGTCTTTGTCAGCGCCTTGATAATTTTAAACCACTTCAATCTCAAGGAAAAATTCCAAATGATTTTATTCAGTTATCATCAGAAAAATATTTTAATGAAGAACAGAAAATAGATAAAAGTGAAAGCTCGTTAAGAGTAATGTTACGTAAAAAATATCTTTTACAAAGTAACTTTTATATTGAATATCTTCTTAATTCAGGGTTTATTTTATTTAACGACACTTTAAGTAATTATATAAATGGTGTTGCCGATAATTTACTTAAAAATCAGCCCGAACTTCGTAAACAACTTCGGTTTTATACTATAAAATCTCCCGAAGTAAACGCTTTTGCTACCAATAAAGGAATTATTTTTATAACAGTGGGGTTACTTTCTCAAATTCAATCAGAAGCACAGCTTGCATGGATTCTTTCGCATGAAATAATTCATTATAAATATAAACACAACATAGAAAGTT
>PCSS01000289.1:0-1944 GCA_002771395.1 Bacteroidetes bacterium CG23_combo_of_CG06-09_8_20_14_all_32_9
TCTGGATATTGGTGCAAATATAGGATTTTATTTTTTAAGTTTTCTCCTAAGGTCTTCAATAATTTTGTCTTTTTCAGTAAGAGCTTTGTCTTTTTCAGAAAGCGTTTTATCTCTATCTTCAATTGTTTTTTCTTTCTCCTTTATTTTATCTTTTGCATCAATGAGTTCCTTTTCAACCTTACCGAACTTTATATCAACATACTCCTGCAACTCCAGTTTCCTGCGAAATTCATCGTCCATAATTACTTTTTGAAGGTGCTCGGCAATGTCAAAAAACTCTATGTCAATATTCTCAACATCCAGAACATACTTGTCGTCTGTTATACGGCTTTGGTCAAAGAGGTTCAGTAGTTTTTCAAGTCTTGTTTTTCGTTCTTTGCGCAGGCGGTCAATCTGAATAATATAGCTTTTATGGTTAAGCAGGTTAATAAACTCGCTGTTTACTTTCAAGGTTTGTTTGGTAATTGAATCAATAACCTTGTTGTCAACAATTACGCCGGATGTGTTAATGCCAGGTATATTATAGCCCAGAAAATATATTGCAAGGATTGGATATGGTTCGGTAGCTTCTTTGCTTTTCTTCTTTGATTTACCGGAAACATCAATGCCTGCATAAGTTTTTCCAAGATACCTGCGAAACCTGATGATATCGGTTGGCTCCTGACATTTCTGCAGTTCTATCAGAACAGTTTTTTTCCTATTCTCTGCTGTTCGTATCTGCGCTTTAAAATCCATACGAAGTATCTTTAAATACCGGACAGGGTCCTCAATAGTTGTCTCAATATTACTTAGCTCAAGCCTAAGTATTTCTTCTTCAGTAATCACGGAAATTATCTTTTTCGCTGCAGCTTTGTTTTCCATCAGGTATTTAAACGCCTGATCGTATATGGGATTGATTATTTTCATTTTTATTGGTAATTATAAACACAAAGGACAAAGGTAAAGGGCAAAATTAAAAAATATTTTCACAATACTGCAAATAAATTTATTTTTCTTTTATCAAATAATCTGAAAGGTTGTGCAAAAGCCGTATTGTTCAAGCCTGCAAAGTCGAGGAGTTTGGTGTATCGGGTGTTTGTAATTGTGCAAACTGCAATTGATAAAAAGAATAAAAGTTTTTTCATAGGGTTTTGTTTTAAAAAGTTATTCAATAAATTTATTTTGTTGTAGTATTTGTAAAAATTTCTGTATCGTTATTACGTGAACTTTGGAGAAATCTATCTTTTTTAATTCTTTAAAATGCTTATCATTTGTAACAATGAAATCTGCATTTCCGGCAATGGCACAGTCAACAAATTTATTGTCGTCGCCATCAGCCCTGATTAAGTTCCATTTGAAATAAATTTCCATTTTCTCAACATTTTTCAATGTTAAAAGCATTTCTACAATATTTATGGCAACCGTCTGATTTGCCTTTTCGGATATGATTTCTTCATATTCAAAAAGAATTTCATTGCATACAAGCAAAGAAAATTTTTCGGATAGCAGTGAATAAAAAATAAACCTGTAGTCAGATTTTCCGGGAATAGAAATCAACAGCGTATTTGTGTCTAAAACTATTCTCATTTGCCGGATTTTCTTAAATGCTTCTTAGACCATTGTTCCATTGTTTCATTTGTCCACAATTTCTCATTCCACAATTTATCATAAATAATTCTACAAATTTCAAAGAACAAACATACGAGTAATTACCAATTTTGAAAGATGCCAATTTTATCCTGTTTTTAGTATAACAAGTAAAAACTTAATTGTCTATATAAATCTAAATATTAACCACATAGCCTATTTTAATTAAAGACTTGAAAATAACTTTACAATTTTTTTGATTTTTTAAATAATCTAAAAATTATTACTTTAGACACCTGGAAATTAAGTTATTTTATGATATGAAACATTCATAACAAAGTAAAGACACACAAGGAAATGATTATATTTAAGGTTGAA
>PCSS01000289.1:2064-6592 GCA_002771395.1 Bacteroidetes bacterium CG23_combo_of_CG06-09_8_20_14_all_32_9
AACAGATGAAACATCCATGACTATTTAAAGACACACAAGGGAATGATTATATTAGCGGCCTACAAACAAATATAAATTAATATGGAAAAGAAAGAAATAACATTTGAACAAGTAATTGAAAGAGGTTGTGGCATAGATGTCCACAAAAAAGTATTGGTAGTAACCATAAGAGGAACTGGAATAAAAGAAGAAACCAGAACTTTTAACAGTTTTACAGAATCAATTGAGCAACTTCGGGACTGGTTAAAAAAAATGGGCATTACACATATAGCCATGGAAAGCACAGGAGTATATTGGAAACCAATATTTAACATACTGGAAGCAGACTTTGAGATTATTTTGGTAAATGCTCGTCATATCAAAAACGTACCAGGTAGAAAGACAGATAAAAAAGACAGTCAAATGATAGCAAAGTTACTATTAAGCGGTTTACTAAAAGCCAGTTTTATTCCTTCAAAACCTATCCGTGAACTGCGAGATTTAACGCGATATAGAAGAAAAATAGTAGGACAAATAGCATCAGAAAAAAACAGAATACAAAAAATATTAGAAGATGCAAATATTAAATTGTCAAGTGTAGTAAGTGACATGAGTGGAGCAACAGCAACAAAGATAATAAATGCAATGATTGACGGAGAAACATCTATTAATGAATTGCTCAAATTTCGTCATGGAAAGATGCAATCAAGTATAGAAGAATTAGCATCTTCATTAAAAGGCAACTTAACAGAACATCATAAATTTATGTTAACTACTATCAAAGAGTCAATTATAGAAAAGGAATTAATTATCGAAAAATTAGATAAACGAATAGACGAACAACTACAAGCAAGTGAATTAAAACTTGATGCAGAATTACTACAAACCATACCGGGAGTTGGTAAAGATGGTTCAGCAAGTATTATAGCAGAAATAGGTAATGATATGAGTCAATTTCCAAATGAGCAACATCTATCATCATGGGCAGGTATGAGTCCGGGCAATAATGAAAGTGCTGGAAAAAAAAAGAGTAGCCGAATAACACATGGAGATAAATATTTGAAAATATTATTAGTACAATGTGCATGGGCAGCAACACGCACAAAAAACACCTATTTACGAAAAAAATATGATAGTCTTGTAGGACGAAGAGGCAAAAAAAGAGCTTTAATTGCAGTAGGACATAAGATCCTGATAGCCGCCTATTTTATCCTAAAAGATAAAATCAAATATAAAGAATTAGGTGCAGAATTTTTGCAAGAAAAAAAGAAAGATAAACAAGTTAAATATTATTTGAAACAGCTAAAAGAATTAGGAGCTGAAATAGAAATTAAAAATCATGTAGCATAATAAATTTAAAGTTGCACAAAAGGTCGATTTTTACTGGAGGTTGAAATATCTTAATAAAGAAACCCCGCAGATGAAACTGACAACAAACGCTAAGCACACAAGAGTATTGCCTTAGAGCATGAACATGAAATTTTAACTTTCTTAGTGTTTTGCAACAAAAATATAAGTAATTAATAATGAAACAGTAACTAAAATATAAACACATGAAAATTAACCATAGAGATAAATAGTAACAAAGTTTGTTAAAAAAGATTTTAATTAAAAAAATTGTACATTTGCACCATAACTTAATCAAATATTAACTCCCGGATGAAATTTATACCTTTCTTTGTCTTATTATTTTTGCAAACTGCAATATACACGTATGCACAAAAAGACACTGTTTCAATGTTAACAAAAAAACTTGTAATAAAGGAACAAAGTAAAAATGAGCATATTCAATGGGCATATAAGGTTAATAAATTTTCTTCCCAGTTTAGTAATAAAGTAAGAGCAGCTAATCAGATTCTGGGAAAGCCTAACGTGCTTCCTGCCGGAGGCTCTTCTGTATGTGCATGGGCAGTTGAAAAAAAATCAAATCAGGCAGCATTTATAAGAGTAGCATTTGAAAAACCTATAAAGGCAATACAGGTAGCAGTTGCCGAGAGCTATAATCCGGGAGCGATTGAAAAAATAATTTTATATGGAAAAGACAATCAGGTATTAATAGTTTATCAAAATACACCTAAACTATTAGATACAAGTTCAAGGATGCTAAATGTATTTTTTGAACCCGCCCCTTTTGATATAATTGAAGGAGAACTTGTACTACAACCCGAAAAGGTGCCTGATTTTGAAATTGATGCTTTTGGTATATCCGACACCACAGATACTATTAAATCTCGCATAAATGTAGCTTCAAACCTGAAATATTTTTTTTTAAAAAAATCATTAGGGGCTAATATCAATACGGAGTATGACGAAATTTCACCTGTAATTTCACCTGATGGAAAAACAATTTTTTTTGACAGAAAATATTCTCCCGAAAATGCAGGGGGAAAAAGTGATGAAGATGATATCTGGTTTTCTCAATCAGATACAAATGGAAACTGGTTGCCTGCTGTAAATATTGGCCCACCGTTAAATAATAAAGGAAATAATTTTGTTCAATCGATAACACCTGACGGAAATACGCTGTTATTAGGAAATATTTATGGAGAAAAAAACTTTATGTTCCCCGGGGTTTCTATTTCCAATAAAACAAAAAATGGATGGTCAATTCCCGTAGCACAAACTATCGAAAACTTTCAAAATCTTAGTAAATCTGTAAATTTCTATTTAACAAGTGATAATAAATATTTATTAATTGCAATGGAGACCGACAGTAGTTATGGAGGAGTAGATATATTTGTCTGTTTCAGAACCGGCGAAAATAACTGGTCAAAACCCAAAAATTTAGGTCCTACTATTAATACTGCTGCCAATGATTTTAGTCCATTTCTCGCTTCAGATGCTGTTACTTTGTATTATTCAACTTCAGGTATAAGTGGTTATGGCAAAGAAGATGTTTTTATGGCTCGCCGTCTTGATGAAACATGGTTAAACTGGTCGGAACCACGAAATTTGTGCGATGCAATTAATACAAAAGGTTCTGATACTAAATTTACTACCTCAGCTTCAGGTAAATATATTTACTTTTCATCAACAGAAAATTCAACAGGACTAAATGATATTTTTAAAATAAGACTGCCCGAAGAAGTAAAACCCATTGATGAGAAATTATTATTAACCCATACCACAAAATCTGAAAACACAAAAATTGTATATAAAGTTGTACCCTTTAAATTATCTTTTGATAGTTTAAAAGGAATAATTCAGGATGCTTTCACAGAAAAAAATATTAACGATGCAAAAGTATTTGTTGTAAATAAAATTACAGGTGATACTATTGCCTATTCAACAGGTAATAACAATGGTGAGTTTAGCCTGATTGTACCTAAAAAAGACGAATCAATAGATGAAAGAGATTTACAACTTGTTATTGTAAAAGATGGCTTCGAAAAGAAAGTAATTAATATAGATACTGAATATTTTGAATCTGAATATCAAATAATTGGCAATGTTGATACAAAAATGAATGTTGAAATAAAAGTTGATAAAGCAATAGAATTTCATAACATATATTTTAATTATGGAAAGGCTGAATTAAATCAAAATTCTATATCTGTATTAGACAAGATAATACAAATTATGAATGAAAATGAAAAAATGGCTATTGAATTAAGTGCACATACAGATTGCCGGTCAAGTGCTGATTTTAATCTTAATCTTTCCGAAAAAAGAGCAAATAGTGCAAAAAACTATATGGTTTCAAAAGGAATAAGTGAGGAAAGAATTACTGCAAAAGGATATGGTAAAACACGACTCCTGGTTCTGTGTAAGAATAATGATTGCCTTAAATGCAGCGAACAGGAACATGCTGCTAACAGGAGAATTGAAGTTAAAATATTAAAAATGTGAGTAATAAAACTATTTAACCATTTATACTGAAAACGGGCTCAAACCGTACATTTAATAACAGGTATAAAGGTAAAAACTCAAAAAATGGGATCATTTTTTCCTTTTTAATTTTATTAAAAAATGTATAAATTTACACCGTTTTAAGTATATAATATAAAGTAAGATTATGAATGCTTGCAGTATAGTCGCTTTTCTTATCGTTTTGTCGGGGTATGGTATGTTTTCTTATGGACAGACCTTACCCGACAGTATTAAAACATTACTTGATAAAAAAACGGATACAGATAAAATTGAATTTCTTAATAATCTTGCTGAAAAAAATATTAAAACTTCACCCGAAAAAAGTATTGATTACGCAAATGTATCACTTGAAATTTCAAGAAAAACTAATAATCGTAATGGTGAACTTAACGCATTGCTTATTCTTGGAAAATCCTTAAAAACATCGGGCAAATATTCCGAAAGTATTAACTATATTCAAAAAGCTGCTGATATTTATTTGGCGGCAAATCGTAAAGAAGGTCTTGCATATTGTTATAGCGAAATGGGAGAAATTTATAAAAACCTTAATCAATATACCAATGCCATTGATAATTTATCTAAAGCATTAACATTATACAAGGAATTAAAAGATAACAAAAATTCAAATCTTGTTTTGAACAATATTGGAAATATTTATTTTAAAACTCAAAATTTTCAA
>PCSS01000131.1 GCA_002771395.1 Bacteroidetes bacterium CG23_combo_of_CG06-09_8_20_14_all_32_9
AGATTCTAAATAGGGTAAACAATTTACCCCCGTAGGATAATCCCATTTCACCCCGTTAGATAATCTTATTAAACAAAGTTTAAAAAAAAAAGAATATATCTAACGGGGTAAACAACGGAGTGAAAATAAAAACAAATATCCAACGGGGTAAACAATTTATCGGCATTTTTTAGTTATTTCTGCTACTATTTTTTTTTGTTGATAATATTCTTTATTTTTGCTCAACTCTAAAATCAATTTTAATTATGTCAGAAAAAATTTTTGATAAAGTAAAACCAGGCGTTGCCTGGGGAAACAGTTTGAAAGAAATTTTCAGAATTGCTAAAGCCAATGGTTTTGCAATTCCGGCTGTTAATGTTACCGGTTCCGATACGGTGAATGCCGCTATGGAAGCAGCAAAAGTTGTTAATTCGCCCGTAATAATTCAATTTTCTAATGGCGGAGCACAATTTTTTGCCGGAAAAGGTCTGCCTAACGAAAAGCAGGAGGCTTCAATAACAGGTGCTATTTCGGGAGCATTGCACATTCATAATATTGCCGAAATGTATGCGGTTCCGGTAGTAATTCATACCGACCATGCAGCAAAAAAATTACTTCCGTGGATTGACGGCTTACTAAATGTTGGCGAAAAATATTTTGCCCAACATGGTAAACCGCTTTTTAGTTCGCACATGCTTGATTTAAGCGAAGAACCACTCAACGAAAACATAGAAATATGTAAAAAATATCTTAAACGGATGTCTAAAATAGGAATGTTATTGGAAATTGAGCTCGGTGTTACTGGCGGCGAAGAAGATGGTATTGATAATACAACTGTTAATAATTCAAGACTTTATACTCAACCTCAGGATGTCGCTTATGCTTTTGATGAACTTCGTAAAATAAGCGATAATTTTACAATAGCAGCATCGTTTGGCAATGTTCATGGAGTTTATAAACCCGGAAATGTAAAGCTTCAACCGGTAATTTTAAAAAATTCGCAGAATTATATCAAAGAAAAATTTAATACCGTTGATAAACCTGTGAACTTTGTTTTTCATGGTGGCTCAGGTTCAGCACGCGAAGAAATTCGCGAAGCTATTAGTTACGGAGTAGTAAAAATGAATATTGATACCGATACGCAATGGGCTTTCTGGAGCGGTGTTCACGGATATTACAGTAAAAAATCGGCTTATTTACAGGGACAAATCGGAAATCCCGAAGGCGACGATAAACCAAATAAAAAGTATTACGACCCCCGTGCTTGGCTCAGAGAAGGAGAAAAAGCAATAATAGAAAGACTTAAAATTGCTTTTACCGATTTGAATGCCGAAAACAGAAATTAACGAAGTCTAAAAAACATAGATTTATACTGAACATAATTTGATTTCAGGAATTTATATTATTGCAATTCAGTAGTAATTCAATTGTTTTAGGACTTACGCAAAAATTACAATAAGACGTCATACTGAACTTGATTCAGGATTGTTTCAGCATCTGTTCCGTTTATATGTCGTTTACATTTCTTGAACACTTTCTTTTTTCCCATAAATAATAAACAGGTATTCCTAACAATACTATAATCAGACCTGGCCATGTATATTCCGGTTTATAAATAAGCAAATCAATCATAATAAATGTAGCAATAATAATATAGATTGCAGGAATTACAGGATAACCGAATGCTTTATAAGGTCGTGGGACATCAGGTCGTTTTTTTCTTAAAATAAAAATACCAAATATTGTTATAGTAAAAAATAATAGGATTGCAAAAATCACATAATCAAGCAAATCACTATATTTCCCTGATAGACAAAGTAAACATGCCCAAGTACATTGGGTTACAAGAGCTGCACCAGGGACACCTTTTTTATTTAATTGTCCAACTCCTTTAAAAAATAAACCATCATTTGCCATTGCATAATATACTCTTGCACCAGAAAGAATAAGTCCATTATTACAGCCAAAAGTTGAAATCATAATAAGTACAGCCATAATAATTGCTCCATATTTACTAAAAACAATGCTTATAGCGGCTGTTCCAACCCTATCGTAAGTGGCGAATTGCATACCTCTTTCAAATTCCGTTATCCCTGTTTCCGAGCCCCTTAAAGGTAGTAACTGTAAATAAGCCAGATTCGCCAGAACATACAAAATTATTACTATTATAGTGCCAAGAACCATACTTAAAGGCAAATTTCTTTCAGGACGTTTTATCTCCTGTCCTACAAAAGTTACATCGTACCACGAATCAGAAGCGAATAACGGACCAACCATTGCACAGCCCAAAGCCGCAATCAGTACAAAACCCGTTAATGGTATTAAACTGCCTCCTTCACCGGTTTCAACTGCTGACCAAAAAACTTCGCTGTTGAACTCTACTGCTGATAAATTTCTTGCAATAAAAATTCCAATGATAATTAACCCGATTACAGCCAGTGTTTTAGTAACAGTAAAAATATTTTGCACATATTTTCCTGTATTAATTCCTCGCGTATTTAACCATGACAGAAAAACGATGCAAAGTATTGCTATAATATGAAGCGTATTAAATTTAATAAAGTCAAAATCAAGCCAGACATTTTTTTCTGCGACCCAAGGAATCAGAACACCTGTGAATTTAGCAAAAGCAATCGCCACAGCAGCAATTATTCCGGGTTGTATTACGAGGAAGAAAGTCCAGCCATAAAGAAAGGCGGTAAAAGGATTATATGCTTCACGCAGATACACATATTGTCCGCCTGCTTTGGGCATCATACATGCAAATTCTCCGTAAGTCAATGCAGAAAAAATGGTTAAGAGTCCTGTAATAATCCATGCAATTAGCAACCACCCGGGCGAACCAAGCACACGCGACATATCAGCACTTACTATAAAAATCCCCGAGCCAATCATTGAGCCAACAACAATCATTGTTGAATCAAAAAGTCCTAAACCTCTTTTAAATAAGTGTTTACCATTTGTTTCCATAATGTTAAAATTAAATGTTTATAGTTCACCCTTTGTTTTAGTTAGCTTCCCCACAATCCACATAACAAGCCCTGCACCAATTAAAACCCCGCAATAGAGCAACGATTTACCCGGGTCAAGATTAACCTCCTGCCATGTCTTTATTGAAGTTATATCAAATACAGTAAGAACAGCAAGAATAGCGAATAAAAAGCCATTCATAAATATCAGGAATCCAAAGAACTCTAAAATACTTTTTAAAGAAAATGGCTTAAGCGGTTTCCCTAATCTGCTATGTGTTCTACTATAAAAATAGTAAATTAAAAATCCTATATCAAGCCAAACTAAAAACCTAAACCATGTTAAAACCGGTAAATTGTATATTAAATAAAGCGCTGATAATACGCCCAATGGTGCGATAATATAAAACAATGGCGTTTTAAATGGTCTGTGTCTGTTTGGTTCAACTATCCGTAAAATTATAACACTTGCAGAAACAATTGCAAAAGCAAACAATGTCCCGATATTACAGAGTTCTGCCGCAGTTCCAATAGGGACCAACAAAGCAATAGCCCCAACTGTAACACCCGTAATAATCGTAGTAATATAAGGTGTTTGAAATCTCGGATGTACTCTTGATATTTTTTGTGGAAGAAGCCCATCACGGCTCATTGCAAAGAAGATGCGCGGTTGCCCCATAAGCATTACAAGCAAAGTAGTTGTGAGAGCGGCTATTGCTCCAATAGAAATTATACCCGAAGCCCAGTCCTGTTTTATTATTCGTAAAGCAAAAGCAATAGGTGCACTCAAATAATTTTGGTTTTGTGAATATTCTGTAACTGGAAGTATTCCTGTTAAAACACCGGCAACGGCGACATAAAGAATTGTACATATAATAAGTGAAGCAATAATCCCAATAGGTAAGTCCCTTTGTGGCTTTCGGGCTTCTTCGGCAGTAGTAGAGACAGCATCAAAGCCAATATATGCAAAAAATACTATTGCCGCTCCTGTCATTATCCCATGCCAACCAAAAGGAATAAAAGGGGACCAGTTATCGGGCCTCACCCAGAAAATTCCAAGGAAAACGAAAAGTATTATTACTGCTAATACTATCCACACCATAATATTATTGACTTTTGCACTCTCTTTGATACCGATTACTAAAATTATAGTTATAATAGTAACGATGATTGCTGCAGGAATGTTTACTCCATTAGGTAAAGGACTACATGCCCAGGTTGGAATATGTATTCCAATTCCATGTAACAGGTCCACAAAATATCCCGACCAGCCGATAGAAACGGCAATAGAGCCAACAGCATATTCAAGTATTAAATCCCATCCGATAATCCATGCTAATAATTGACCTAATGTTGCATACGCATAAGTATAGGCGCTTCCTGCAACAGGTATCATAGAAGCAAATTCTGCATAACATAAAGCGGCGAAGGCACATGCCAAGCCAGAAACAACAAAAGAAAGAACTACTGCAGGTCCGGAGTGTATTGATGCCGCAACACCCGTTAAAACAAATATTCCTGCTCCAATAATCGCTCCTATCCCAAGAAATGTCAAATCAAAAGCGCTAAGTGCTCTTTTTAGCTTATGTTCCTTTTCTTCTGATTGTGCAATTATTGAGTCTATGCTCTTTTTTGTAAATAAACTATTACTCATCTTTTAAATAATTATGTTTCATTTTAATCCGTTATAAAAACGGTTTTTTTTTTAATTAGCAAAAGTAATAAAATAATTAATTAGTGTTTGTCTGTAAAGTCGAAAAAAAATCGCAAATTTATGTCATATTTTTAATTCTGAACTTATGAAGATAAGGTATATGGTATAAGGGTTTAGCCATCATTGTAACTTTCCGAAAGTTTGCAAAGGCCATGACGCCGTTAACTTTCGGAAAGTTCCTTATACCACCTATACCTTAATAAATTAAAAATGCTGATATTACGGACAAACTCTAATTAGTATTTTCCCGTAATGCGAAACTATGGCACGGTTTTAAACCGTGCCATAGTTTGTTAAGTTACTAATTATTAATGTTCTACATATTACCCATAGTGCGAAATGTCTTTCCACCAGTGCGTTAAGTCTTTCCACTAGTGCGTTAGCGGTGATGCTATGACGACAGTGCTAATTCTAAAGTGACGAATAAAAAGTTACTTTTGACGACAAATTTAACGACAGCAAAATGTATTTACAAAATTACCCATTATCATCGGAAGAAGACTTAACAACATTTGAATTTGTAAGTGAAGGACCGAAAGGATTGATCCGGAAAATTGTTCAGTTTACACCGACAAACTTGAAAGGATTATATATTCTTGCATTTGGTGATAAAGATGCTGAAACAGGACATATTGATGATTTAGCGATAACAAATAATAATGATACTGAAAAAGTTTTAGCAACTGTAGTGGCTACAGTTTACGCCTTTACAGACAATTACTCCAATGCATGGATTTATGCTACTGGTAGTACCAAAGCAAGAATACGACTATACAGAATATACCGGATTTTTGGTAAAAAGAAAAAAATCGTAAAAAAGATTTGGAAGATAATAAAATATGTATTTTTGCACTTTAATTCATTCAATATGAAACGGACTAATGTAATCAAAGAAATAGAAAAGCGGAAAGTTCCGATTGTACGGATTGACAAGTCCTTGAACAAGTACAAGAACATAGTTTTATTTCCTGACAAACTGGAAAAGGCAAACGAAATGTTACGGACAGTAGGATTGCCAAAACAATGGATAAAACAATGACAGCACCACCGCTAACATGCGGTTGCTGTCAGTGGCGTGATAGTGGCTCGTTTGACAGTGATGCACATATTGAAACCTTTGTTCTTCGTGGAAAACTTCGTAGTGAAACCACCACCGAACAGCAACCGCCAAACCGTTATAGGAAAGCGGACAAAAAATAAAAACACTATCTTTGACGAACAAAATGACTTTTAAAAATGATACTCAATCAACCGAAAATAACCGACATACTTTCTGATTTATTAAAGAAAGAAAACTTAAATCAGATTAAATCGGAAGTTGTTGAAATACAAAACAACTTAATCAACTTCCGAACTGACAAACTTGGGTTGTTAAATATTGTTTCAAATGGAGAATCAATTAAAGTTGATACGAAATACATTGCCACAGAAATAAATCAAATTTTAGAAACACAAACATTAGAAAGAACTAAATATTACATTGAACGATTAATAAAGGGCTTGTCAGAAATTAAAACAAGTAAGATAAACGATTTGAATTTAAACCGATGGAAAGAATATGATGATATTATAACAGATAGCTTGTGGGTATTGGATAAGCGAGATAATTCGGGAGCACACAATGCTGGCTACTGGGGCAATTTTATTCCACAAATTCCAAATCAGTTTTTAAGACGGTATACCAAACAAAGCGAATGGGTGCTTGACACTTTTCTTGGCAGTGGAACTACCTTAATTGAATGTAAGCGTCTGGGCAGAAATGGAATCGGAGTTGAGTTACAGCCCGAAGTTTGCGAACTTGCGAAAAAAAATATAGAAAGAGAGAAAGATTTATT
>PCSS01000143.1:0-6554 GCA_002771395.1 Bacteroidetes bacterium CG23_combo_of_CG06-09_8_20_14_all_32_9
TGCATCCTTTAAAGAGAGATGATGCTCGTTTTTAATAGGACCAAACAATATAATTCCTACCATTCGCAAAACATAAACAGCACTTATAACTATTGATGATACAACAAATATGCTTGCAATTTGGTGGAAAAGGTCGTGGTGTTGAAAAGCACCTATAAAAACGGTTGTTTCGGCTATAAAACCGCTAAATCCGGGAAGACCTAATGTTGATAACCCTGCAATTATAAAGCAAACCGACAGAAATGGAATAACTTTCATTAAACCACCCATTTCATCTATCATTCGGGTATGTGTTCGTCCGTAAATCATACCAATTAAAGCAAAGAAAAGGGCTGTTGTTAAACCATGTGAAATCATCTGAATAATGGCGCCGTCAATGGATATTTTGTTCATCATCATAAGAGCAAAAGTTATAAGCCCAACATGACTAACCGAAGCATAAGCATTAATATATTTTAAATCTTTTTGCCAGATGACTCCGAATGCACCGTAAACAACGCTAATTGTTGATAGAATAATAAATATCCAACCGAGTGTATTGGCAGCTTCGGGCAATAAATACATGGCAACGCGGAAACAACCGTAGCCTCCGAGTTTCATAAGCACGCCTGCATGAAGCATAGACACGGCGGTAGGTGCAGAGGCATGACCATCGGGCGACCACGTGTGAAAAGGATATATTGCGCCTAAAACTCCGAACCCAACAAAAATGAATGGAAAGAAATATAATTGAACATCTTTAGGAATATAAACTTTGGCAATTTCTAAAATATTAAAAGTAAAATTTCCATCAGTAGCAGAATTAAAATACAAACCGAATATTCCAACCATCATCAAAGCCGAACCTCCCATAAGCATAAGGGTAAGCTTCATAGCTGAATATTCTTTTGGTCCGGTTCCCCAAATCCCAATAAGAAAGTACATTGGTATAACTGCAATTTCGTAAAACAAAAACATTGTGAATAAATCAAGCGAAATAAAAAATCCGAAAACTCCGGTTGCAAGTAAAATAAGTGAGGTAAAAAATTCCTTTTGCAGATATTCAACTTCCCATGATGCTAATACTCCTGCAAAAATCACTACAGATGTAAGCAATACCAGTGCCACCGAAATACCATCAACTCCAACTGTATAATGAATATTTAATGTTTTAAACCATTCAATATCCTGGTAGAACAACATTGGAGTGGTAAATCCGGCTTCACGAAAAGCAAAATACGAAAATAACACAATAATTGAAGTAATAAGTTGTGCAAACATTCCTGTTAATGCCACCCAGCGCACCATATTATGTGAACGGCTTAACATTATACCTGTAATGGTAAGTAAAGGAATTAAAACGAATAAAGAGAGAATACTCATGTTTTTTTAATTTTTCAGAATTAATTTAACCAGTAAATAAAACATAATACAAGAATAACTGAACCTGAAATAAATACAAAAGCATATTGCTGAAGTTGTCCCGATTGCAAACCTTTAATTTTATAGGAAGATTTCTCTATAACCCATGCAACTCCGTTCATTGCACCGTCAACAATATGCCGGTCGAACCATGCAATAGGATTAGATATAAGGTTGAAAATAATCTTTTTTGTAACAAAGAGCCACATTTCATCAAAATAAAATTTATTAAGGGCGGTTTTATAAAAAATTCCGAGTGATGAAGAAATTTTATCAGGAACATTACTTTCTTTAAAATAAAGAAAATAAGCTATTCCTATTCCAATCAATGCAATGAGAACTGATGGAACAGCAATCATGTAATTTAAAGTAGTTTCAAATGCTTTTCCGTCGGTAGTAACAAAGCGACTAAAAGGTATAAATCCTGCAAAAATTGAAACTGCTGCAAGAAACATTAACGGAATTGTCATTGTAAGTGGCGACTCTTGGGGTTTGTGTTCATAATGAGGTTTTTTTCCAAAGAAAACGCTGAAAAATAATCTTGACATATAAAAGGCGGTTAGTCCTGCTACAAAAACCGATGAGTAAAAAATTAATTTATTGTGTTCCAAGGCGGCAGCAAGAATTTCATCTTTGCTCCAGAACCCTGAAAAGGGTGGAATTCCGGAAATTGCTAATAATGCAACTACAAAAGTGATAAAAGTAACAGGCATATATTTTCTTAAATTTCCCATTTCTCTTAAGTCATTGGTATGAACAGCATGTATAACAGACCCGGCAATTAAAAAGAGAAGCGCTTTAAACATTGCATGTGTAAATAAATGGAACATAGAAGCCATATAACCAACACCTTCCTCGCCGCCATAGCCGGAAACGCCAAGCGCCAGTATCATGTAACCAATTTGAGACAATGTAGAATATGCCAGAATACGTTTTATATCAAACTGGGTACAAGCTACTATAGCTGCAATTAATGAAGTAAAAGCGCCAATGTAAGCGACAACTATAAGAGCGCCGGGAACTTGAAAATGAAATACAATAAACATTCTTGCAACCAAATAAACACCGGCAACAACCATTGTTGCAGCATGAATTAATGCCGAAACAGGCGTTGGACCTTCCATTGCATCGGGCAACCAAATATGAAACGGAAACATTGCCGATTTACCTGCACAACCCATAAATATTAAAAGCAATGCCCATGTAATTGCACTAACACCCATAAATGAAGCAGTGTTCATACCCGAAAAAATGCTTCCATCGCTGCTGATTAGTTTGTCAAAATCAAATGTTTTGGTATAAAACGAAATAATCAGAATACCAATAAGAAAACCTAAGTCGGCAAAACGTGTTACTATAAAAGCTTTTTTAGAAGCTGCAACTGCCGGAGGCTTCTCGTAGTAAAATCCTATTAGTATATATGACGAAATACCTACTAATTCAAAACCAATATACATTTGAAAAATATTGGTAGCAATTACTAAACCCAGCATCGAAAAAGTAAAAAACGATAAGAAGGCATAAAAGCGTTGAAATCCTTTTTCACCTTTCATGTAGCCAAGACTATAAATATGAATCATTAGCGACACTGTAGAAACTACAACTAACATCATTACAGAAATGGGGTCGAGCATAACACCCATGTGTATGCGCAGTGTGTCGGTAAAATTAAGCCATTCGGTATTAAAAGCAGTTATTGTTTGGTATGTACCATCAACCTCACCTGTTTTAAAAAAGTATAAATATGCTGTTATGTATGATAAAACTGTTGTAATAAATAGTCCTGATGAACCAATAATACCTGCAAGTGAACCTTTCATTTTCATTCCTAAAAGTCCGAGAATCAGAAACATGAAAAGTGGAATTAACGGTATCCAAACGGTATATGTGTAATCAATCATATCTTAATTTTTTCAATTTTTACTTCTATCTTGTTTCTTAACCCTCCAAGAGTTTAAAACTCTCGGAGGATTTTTATTAGTACTTCATTTCGTTGATATTTTCTACTTCAATATTATTAAACTTTCTGTACATATTTATAAACAAAGCGATAGCAACGGCTGCTTCGGAAGCGGCTATGGCAACAACTATCATGGCAAAAAAATGTCCCTGAAGCTGATGTGGAAAAAGGTATTTATTAAATACAAGAAAGTTAATATTTACTGAATTTAGTATAAGTTCAACCGACATAAGAATAGTAATAAGGTTATGCCTGATAATAAAACCGCAAATACCAATAAAAAACATTATTGTACTTACAATTAAAAAACATTGAATTGGAATTCCCTGTATCATAATAAATTGATTATTAATTTCCTTTTTTAGCAATAACAATAGCTGCAATCATAGCCGCAAGAAGCAGAACACTAATTACTTCAAACGGAAGAGCATATCCATAATTTCCTGTATTTAAAAGGTGCATACCTATTTGCTTCATATTTACTTCAAGAGGGGGTTGTGTTGTTGGTGTAAACGGGAATTTCATAATTGACCAGAGTGCAACGCCACAACCTAAAATACCTGTGAGAATCCCGGCAAAAGCATTAGCAACGGCAGGTTGTTCAAATTTATGACTGATATGGCTGGTAAGTAAAATTGAGAAAATAATTAAAACTACAATACCGCCGGCATATAACGTTAACTGGATGGCTGCAATAAATTCAAAATTCAGCATAAAATACAATCCCGAAGTAGCCACTAACACAATAAGCAGGTAAATTGCCGCTCTTAAAATCATTCTGCTGGTAATAGTCAGCAGGGAAAATATCAGGATTAAACCTGCAAGTAAAAAGAACATTATTTGATTGAGTTCCATGCTTACAATTTTTTAGATTCTTTGGTTTTCTTCTTCATTGATGAACGGGGAAGGTTAAGTACCCTGGTAAGTTTATGCCTGTTGAACACTGCATGTTCAAATTGTTGTCCCCAGACAATAGCTTTAGCCGGACAGTTTTTAATACATAAACCACAAAAAGTACACATTGATAAATGATAAATATGTTTATCAATAATTCTTTCAGGTTTGCCTTCGGGGTTAGTAATTTTTTTTGAAATAATTTCAATAGAGCCGTTTGGGCAATTTATTTCACAAATACCGCATCCTGTACAGGCATGTTGATTATTTTCATCGTGTGGCATAATAACCTCGCCTTTAAAGCGTTCGAACATTACCAATTTCCTGCGGTTTTCGGGATATTTCTGAGTAACAATTTGTCCCGGGTGAATAAAATAATATCCGGTAACACACATGCCTGCCCAGAGTGATTTTATTGCACCAAAAACATCCCCAAAATAATTAAATATTACGTTCATATCTTTTACCAATTATTTAATATACCATCCCATAAGTACAATAAAGGCGATTAATACAATATTCATCAGATTTAATGGTAACAAATATTTCCATTCCAAAGTAAGTATCTGGTCAATCCTGATGCGTGGGAAAGTCCATTTAAACCACATTATTATAAGAATTACAACGACTGTTTTTCCAAAAAACCAAATTACCGGCGGAATATAATCCATAACATTGTTCATGCCTTCCCATCCGGCAATATGAAATGGCATCCAACCGCCAAGGAAGACAGTAGCAGCAAGAGCGGCAAGAATGAACATGTTCATATACTCGGCAAGGAAGAAGAAAGCGAATTTTATTCCTGAATATTCAGTGTGAAACCCTGCGGTAAGTTCCGATTCGGCTTCGGCTAAATCAAAGGGGCCACGATTTGTTTCGGCTGTGCATGTTGTCAGAAATATTATAAAAGAAATAATTGCAGGAATATGTCCTTTAATAATCCACCAGCCGTTTGCCTGACTTTCAACTATACCGCTTAATTGCAGTGTCCCTGAAAAAATAACAATAGAGAGTAATGCCAGCCCTACCGATAATTCATAAGAAATAACCTGTGCTCCGCTGCGTATTGCACCAATTAAACTGTATTTGTTGTTACTCGACCATCCCGAAATTAAAATTCCGATTACACCAAGCGATGAAACTGCAATCATATAAAAAATACCAATGTTGAGGTCTATGGCATGAAGTCCTTTTGCAAATGGTAAAGCGGCAATCGCCATAAACGATGCAATAATTACAATAAATGGTGCAATGTTAAAAAGGAATGTGTCGGCATGTTTAATGTAAATAAGTTCTTTCATCAAAAGTTTGATAAGGTCGGCAATGGTTTGAAACATTCCAATTGGTCCTACCCGGTTTGGTCCAAACCGGTTTTGAATAAGTGCGCAAACTTTTCTTTCGGCAAGCACAAGGTATAAACCAATTACTGCATAAAAAGCGATAAATACCAAGCCTAATATTACAAGTTCAACAAGAATCGCCCAACCCGGTGACATATAGCTATTCAACGAATTGTCAATCCAGTTGATAAATGATGTAAAGTCGTATATACTAAAATTCATATTGAAATTATTATCTGTGTAAGTTCTCAATATCCACAAGTAATTATTACAAAAAAGGTTAAAGTTCCAAGATAAAAGGGAAAAGGGAAAAGAAGAAAAATCGTTAGTTTACTGAGAATGGATCCTGGTATTTTTTTTAGCTCGGTTGATTCGCTTACAAGATACTTGCATTTTTCGATTTCACCTAATTTAAGATTGTGGAAAATTCTTAAAAAGTAATTTGATTCGCGAATTTCTTTCAATGAAATATCTGCTTTGGTTTTAAAATCGGGTTTTGTGGGTGATCCTTGAGATTCTTCATAATTTGCTCCACTTGATGTTGATGCTTTTATGAGTTGTCTTTTCATATCCATCGTCTCAATAGTATTTTTTACAGTACGCAGATACAAAATTACATCCACAGCAAACCGTAGCAATTTTTCACACAAATCTTTCTTTTGTTCATTCATATTATGTTTTTTATAACAATAATAAAATTCCTTCCTTTTCCTTTTATCTTTTACCTTTTATCTATTACCTTAATAAATTTACAACCTGCAAGTATTAAGAAGTTACTTATCTGTCAATATCAGGAATTACTAAATCTAACGAACCGTTTATTGCAACAAGGTCAGCAATTTTATATCCGGAAGCTATTTTATTTATTATAAAAAGGTTGGATAAATTTGGTGACCTGAATTTTATGCGATAAGGAGTTTTATTTCCATCGCTGATAATATATACACCTAATTCGCCAC
>PCSS01000143.1:6587-9579 GCA_002771395.1 Bacteroidetes bacterium CG23_combo_of_CG06-09_8_20_14_all_32_9
TATCGACCAATTGCTCAAGAATATTCATTGATTCCCACATTTCGCCTATACGTACTTTATAACGGGCGAAAGTATCACCTTCGGTATAGAGTATTTCTTTAAAATCTACTTTAGGATACGCACTGTAGGGATGATGTTTGCGAACATCGCACATAAAACCCGAACCACGACCTGAAGGACCGGTTACTCCATAAGAAATGGCATCTTCTTTTGATAAAACGCCAATTCCTTTTGAACGGTTCATAAAAATAATATTGTCAGTTAACAAATGGTCATATTCAGGGATTTTTTTACGGAAATATTTTATAAAGTCTTTTATTCTTTTTTGAAAGTTTGGGTGTATATCGTTCATTAAGCCACCCGGGCAATTAAAACTATGTATCAGGCGTGAACCAAACGATTCTTCAAAAATATCAAGAATAGGCTCCCTGTCGCGTAAACCATAAAAGAAAGTGGTTAATGCGCCGAGGTCCATTCCAAAGGCGCACCACCACAACTGATGTGAAGCTAAACGATTTAATTCGGCAAGTATGGTTCTTATGTATTTAACTCTTTCGGGAACTTCAATTCCAAGAGCATTTTCAACAGCAAGGCAAACAGCCTCATTATTAATATGTGCCGAAAGATAATCAAATCTGTCGGTTAAGTGAATTAATTGCTGATAGGTATCTTTTTCGCACATTTTTTCGATACCTCTGTGAATATATCCGCAATGTGGAATTATATATTTTATTGTTTCACCCTGGAGGCAAAGTTCAAGACGAAGTACGCCATGTGTTGAGGGGTGCTGAGGACCCATATTAATGATGTAATCATCACTTTTTTTAATTATTCTATCTTGAAATACGTCTTCCATAATATATAATCTATTAGCGTTCGATGATGAAATCATCTTTATAATCTTTGCGTAATGGGAAACCAACCCAGTTATCGTCTAAAAATATACGCCGAAGGTCGGGATGGTTATTGAATTTGATTCCGAAAAAATCAAAAACTTCGCGTTCGTGCCATTCGGCAGTTCTCCATATATCGCAAACAGTATCGAATACAGGATTTATACGGTTGTCGGTTTTAACTTTTAGTACTAATGAATGTTTAAGAGTTGTACTTTCGAGATGGTAAACTACACCAAATTGTTTTCCGTAATCAACGCCGGAAAGACAAAATAAATAATCAAAAGATGTGTCGGAAGTATCTTTTAGAAGTTTAGCTAATTTATGGAGTGATTCAGCAGGAACAATAGCTTCGAGATATTGTTTATTTTCAGGAAATTCTACTCCTGAAACCCATCCGTTTATTTTTTCTTTTAATTCTTCATTATTCATATCTTAAATCTTAATTGCTTATTGCTAATTGTTTATTGTTTCATTGCTTTTTGTTCATTGTTTATGTTTCATTGTTGGTTGTAAATTTTAGATTTATTAGATTTTTTAATGCTTTCGGTTTTAATTTTACGTTGCAACTGAATTACTCCGTAAAGTAATGCTTCGGGTCGCGGAGGGCAGCCTGGAACATAAACATCAACAGGAATTATATTGTCAACGCCACGAATTACAGAATACGAATTATAAAAAAATGGTCCGCCGGAAACTGCACAAGCACCCATGGCAATAACATATTTAGGGTCAGCCATTTGGTCGTAAAGTCTTTTTAAAACGGGAGCCATTTTACGAACTATGGTTCCTGCTACCACTATTACATCAGCCTGCCGTGGAGATGCACGGTAAACTTCAATTCCAAAACGAGCAAAATCGTGCCGCGAGGCGCCTGTAGCCATCATTTCAATTCCACAGCAACTTGTTGCAAAAGTAAGGGGCCAAATTGAATTTGAACGTCCCCAGTTAATGATGTTATCTATACTGGTTAACAAAATATTGCCGCCCGATTTTTTAAAGATTTCTAAAGATTCATTGTCTTTAAAATCTTCATATTTCATTGATTTTATTTTTATACCCATTTCAAAGCTCCTTTCCTCCAGGCATATAAAAGTCCTAATACTAAAATAAAGAAGAATATTAGAATTTCTACAAAGGCTATTATGCCTAAGTCACGCATTACAACGCCCCATGGGAAAACAAACACTGTTTCCACATCAAATACTAAGTAAATAATTGCAAACAGGTAATAACCTACATTAAACTGAATCCATGCTTCCGATTTTACGGGAATGCCGCATTCGTAAGGCAGCGATTTTACAGCATTAGTTGATTTAGGCGAAACAAACATGGAAAACACTATGGCTCCACCTACTAATATTACACCGAGCAGAAAAAACAGTATTAAATATTCGCTATTCATTGTAAATGATGTAAAAATTTAATTCATTACGGGATTTCTAAAAATTGCTTTTTCTTATAACTTTGCCAAAAGTTGAAACTTTGGCAAAGTTAAAAAATCTAATTTTTAGAACTCCTCATTATTTTTTTTTCAAGTGGCAAAAATAGATTTTTTTTTATAAAACACATTATTTAAGTTTCGCATGTTACCTAAAATCCGCAAATAAAAAAAAACTATTTTCCAATTTCCCGCTGCTCCCGCTGATTTACCCCGTTAGATAATTGCTATTTATATATTGTTCGCTCTTTTTTTAAACTATCTCACGGGGTGAACCCTGTTAAATACTGTTAAAATTAAACATACTGCCACAAAAATTCGAATTATTTAACAGGGTTAATTTGCGGGAGACAATGAGTTATAAATCACTTGCGGATTTAAGGTATTATTCGCTTTTAATTGTAATTTGATTAAAATTAGCAGTAATAAATTTGTGCAATTTTAAATTTTTAAACACCATTGTAATATGACAACTATCATAAAAATAAATGATTAAAATCACCTTGTTTTCATGATATATGTAAATACGGGAGGTTTGTAGCAGATTAATTAGTGTTTGTCCGTAATATCAGCATTTTTAATTTATAAGGTATAGTGGTATAAGGTATAAGGAAATAGGGAATAAAGCGAACCCCTTATATCCTAATGGCACTAATAT
>PCSS01000174.1 GCA_002771395.1 Bacteroidetes bacterium CG23_combo_of_CG06-09_8_20_14_all_32_9
TTACTATTAATCACTTCTGTAGTTTTGCGGGTGAGTAGTAACTAAATTTTCTTTGGGAAAATGTAATTTTTAAAGCGCAAAATAAATTTAAAATTCTCTTTTTTTCAAAATATAAATCATCATTTTATGTTTTTATTTGTTTTGAGATGAAAAAAAAATAATTAAAATCGTTATTTATTCGTAACTTTGCATTTAATTATATCTTTTAACTTATCACAATGGAAAAAGAAAGAGTATTGTTTGTAGCTCAGGAAATTACACCTTACCTGCCCGAAACTTCAATGTCTTTTATAGGACGTTATCTTCCGCAGGGAATACAAGAAAAAGGACGCGAAATACGCACGTTTATGCCTCGTTTTGGCAGTGTTAACGAGCGTAGAAACCAATTACACGAGGTTATTCGCCTTTCGGGAATGAACATTATAATAGACGATTCCGATCATCCGCTTATTATTAAAGTAGCTTCTATACAACTTGCAAGAATGCAGGTGTATTTTATTGATAATGAAGAATATTTTCATCGAAAATTTACTGTTTCCGATAATGATGATAATTTATTTGATGATAACGACGAAAGAGCAATATTTTTTGCAAGAGGAGTACTCGAAACTGTAAAAAAACTGCGTTGGGCACCACATCTTGTTCACTGTCAGGGATGGTTTACCTCACTTATACCGCTCTACATTAAAAAAGCTTTTCGCGAAGACCCATTATTTAATGATACAAAAGTTGTTTTTTCTATTTATGATGATGCTTTCAAAGGCATTTTAGCAAAAGAATTTAAGAAAAAAGCAATTATTGATGGCATTTCCGATAAAGATATGCAGATAATGACTTCTTTGGATTATTTCAATATTATGAAACTCGCTATTAATTTTTCTGATGGGATAATTATTGGAAATCCCACAATTAATAATAAGGTTCTTGAATATTTAAAAACCACCGATAAACCAATACTTGAATATCAAGACCCTGAACATTATATTGATTCATATTCCGACTTTTACGATACTGTGTTAACTCCTAATTGTGTAGAATTATAAGAAACTGACATTGAAATCATTTTTTAATAGTCAATTCGTATTGGCTTTCAGCCTTATAGCAATTATCTTCTTTTCGTGCCGTAAAGAACTTTCTACTTTAGGATTGAATTTACAACCCGATAGTGATAAAATTAATGGATTTACTGTAGACACTTCAACTATTGAAGCATACACTAAAAAAGAAGATTCACTTTCAACCGATGAAAGAACTTACGCGTTATTAGGTTCATATACCGACCCTGTTTTTGGCCGAAGTGATGCTTCTTTTATGACACAAATTCGACTTTCATCATCAAATGTGAGTTTTGGAACTACCCCTGTTGCCGATTCAATTGTTTTATATCTTGATTATCACAGTTATTATGGCGACACAACTATTCCTCAAACTATTTCGGTTTACGAAATAAAAAATGACTTATATATTGATTCTACATATTACTCCAATTTGAATCCCGAAAATTATTCTCCACAAAATATTTTAATAACTCCACTTACCCCGATAAAACCAGATTATTACCCACATCCAAATGACACATCATTATCAATTAAATTGGATTATACTTTTGCTCAACGCATTATAAGTTTAAGTGCCGCTGAATTAGCCGACAATACTGCATTTCTCACTGCTTTTAAAGGAATTTATTTAAAAACTGATAATATAAACTCTGGCGGGGCGATAATTTATTACGACTTATTAAGTGTTCGTTCAAAAGTTACTTTATACTACCACAATGATAATACAGTCGCTAATAAATTTGATTTTCTTATAAACTCAAGTTGTGCAAGAGTTAATTTGTTTAATCACGATTATAGTACTTCAATAATTACAAGCATTGACGACTCCTTATCAATCGATTCTTTGTTGTATTTGCAAGCAATGTCGGGGTTAATGGCAAAAATTAAAATTCCATATCTTTCTAATTTAAAAGACTCATCAACTATTGCAATTGTTAAAGCGGAACTAATTATACCTGTTGATAATTATGATGCTTACACGTTAAAAACACCTGCCAAATTATTACTTGTTTGCTATAATTCTTCAGCCACTTACGAATTTCTTACCGATTATTACGTTGGTACCGCATACTTTGGCGGTACTTATTACGAAAGCGATAAAACTTACCGGTTTAATATTTCCAGGTATGTGCAGCAACTTGTCGACAAAACAAGAACCGATTACGGGCTTGCTATTTTTGTTAGCGATAACAGAGTAAGTGCAAACAGGGTAATTATCAGAGGACCCAAGTGCAAAAATAATGGTATGAAATTATCAATAACTTATTTAAAACCATAATCATTAATTCAATTAAAAAGTAAAAATTATAAATTAAAAAAGTACCATAAAGTAAATCATAAATCTAAAATCATTAATCAATATGTGTGGAATTGTTGGTTATATAGGACATAAACAAGCGTATCCAATTCTTTTAGCAGGATTAAAAAGACTTGAATACAGAGGTTACGATTCGGCTGGAATAGCTCTTCTTAACGGTGAAAACAGAATTTATAAATGCAAAGGAAAAGTTTCTGACCTCGAAAATTATATGACAGGAAAAAATGTTTCTGGAACAATTGGAATTGGTCATACACGTTGGGCTACTCATGGCGAGCCTAACGATATAAACGCTCACCCGCACATGTCGATGAATGGAATATTTACAATTATTCACAACGGAATAATAGAAAACTATTCACAACTTAGAAAAAGGCTTGAGGACCGCGGATATACTTTTAAAAGCGATACCGACACCGAAATTCTTGTTAATTTGATAGAATACATTTATTTAAAAGGACAGGTTTCGGCTGAAATAGCTGTAAGGTTGGCACTTACAAAAGTTATTGGTGCTTATGGAATATTAGTTATGTGTAAAGAAGAACCTGATGTGATTATTGCTGCCCGTAAAGGCAGTCCCTTAGTTGTTGGTGTTGGAAACGGAGAATATTTTCTTGCAAGCGATGCAACTCCAATTATTGAACATACCAATCGTGTTGTTTATCTGAACGATAACGATGTAGCAGTGGTTCATCGTGATGAAATTACTTTCAAAACCATTATGAATGTTAAGATTACACCCATAATTCAAAACATAGATTTAGATATTGGTGAAATTGAAAAAGGCGGTTTTGACCATTTCATGCTAAAAGAAATTTTTGAACAACCACGTGCAATTGAAGATACCTTCCGCGGTAGAATTTCACGTAGCCCGAATGACATTCATCTTGGCGGACTTTTTCATGTAATGGATAAACTTGTTACTGCAAAAAGAATAATTATAATTGGTTGCGGAACCTCATGGCACGCAGGTCTGGTTGGCGAATACCTTTTTGAAGAACTTGCACGAATTCCTGTTGAGGTTGAGTATGCGTCGGAATTCCGCTATCGCTACCCCGTAATTTTACACAATGATATTGTAATTGCCATAAGCCAAAGCGGTGAAACTGCCGATACTCTTGCAGCAGTTAAACTTGCTAAAGAACAAGGTGCAACGGTTATTGGAATTTGTAATGTTGTTGGTTCAAGTATCCCGCGTGAAACTAATGCGGGGGTTTACACACATGCCGGACCCGAAATTGGTGTTGCCAGCACAAAAGCATTTACAGCACAGGTTACCGTACTTTCAATGATTGCAATGCTTTTAGGACACGAAAGAAAGGTGATTTCAGAAAATGATTATCAAAAGTTGGTTGAATCATTAATGGAGATACCTGAAAAAATTGATTATATCTTAAAAGATGTTACTAAGATTCAGGAAATTGCCAAGCTTTATAAAAATGCGAATAATTGCCTTTATCTCGGCAGAGGATATTTATTTCCTGTTGCACTGGAAGGTGCACTCAAATTAAAAGAAATATCATACATACACGCCGAAGGTTATCCTGCCGCCGAAATGAAACACGGACCAATCGCTTTAATTGATGAACACATGCCGGTTTTTGTTATTGCTGCAAAAGATAAATCTTACGAAAAAATTGTTTCAAATATTCAGGAAGTTAAAGCCCGTAAAGGAATTGTAATTGCAATTGTTTCTGAAGGCGATACTGTTATCCGCGAGCTTGCCGACCACGTAATGGAAGTTCCCCTTACCGATGAAGCACTTGCTCCGTTGCTTGCTGTAATTCCATTGCAATTACTTTCGTATTATATTGCCGTTTTAAGAGGTTGTAATGTTGACCAACCAAGAAATTTAGCAAAATCGGTAACGGTTGAATAATTGTTACTACTCATCGGGGATGTAAAAAACAAGAATTTTGCCACTAATGCACAAAGACACCATAATACACAAAGGAAATTTGTAATTATTCAGCCCATTTTCTTTTTAGCCACAGATTATATCAATTTAAAAAAATGTTTCATTGTTACCGCTCCAGCAATGGTTCTTAAAAGTTCTTGAGATTGCTAAAAAAGACATGAGAGAAAAATTAAGAATGACACAAGAAGCATCTATTGAAGAGAAAGTTCTGAATCAATTATTGATCGATATAAAAAATCTTACAGAAGTACTTAAGCAATTATATTCTATAATAGGGCAGGTGGTTTGCTAATAACAGGAGTTGGCAGTCGGCAATTTGTGGATCTTCTTAAATGCTTGCGGTGTAAATAGTTTCAGTGGATTTTTAAAAAATAGATTTTTGATGAGGTCAGTTGTTCCGAACTTGATATGTTTAAACAAAACATATTGCATGAAAATTAAAAATCAGCTTTTAGGCAGACTAACGCAGAGTTGAAAAACTTTGCCTGGCAGGCATTTTACAATTCCTTTAAACTCCATACCTAACAAAGTTGCAGAAATTTTACTTACAGGCATTTTACAAAGTAAAGATAAAACATCAATTGTTAAATCACCCTGCATTTCAAGTTGTTGAGCAATAGTAAGTTCATCGGGTTCAAAATCAGTAAAAAATGAAGATTGCACAGGTGCGGTTCTTGATTTTGTTTCCCATCCCAAAAAATTTGCAATATCGTAAGCCGATTCGGCAAGTGCAGCACGGTTGGTTTTAATCAAATAATTTGTGCCTAACGACGAGGAATCGCTGATACGACCGGGTACAGCATAAACATCACGATTGTATGAATTAGCAATATCGGCAGTTATAAGAGCGCCACCTTTTAGTCCTGATTCTACAACCAAAGCGGCATCGGCTAAACCTGCAATTATACGGTTTCGTTTTATAAAATTTTGCTTGTCGGGAGTTGTATTTGTTAAAAACTCGGTTAGCAAACCACCATTTTCAATTATTTGTTTGGCATATTTTCTATGAAAGGCGGGGTAAATGGTATCAAGACCGTGAGCTAAAACCGCAATCGTGTTAAAATTATTTTCAATTGCCGCTTTGTGAGCGGCTATGTCAATTCCAACTGCAAGTCCGCTAATTATTTGCACATCAAGATGCATTTCTTTAAAGTCGGACATTAATTTCCTGCAAAAATCTTTTCCATATATTGTAGCTTTTCTGGTTCCAACAACACATAAAACTTTTTGATGATTTAGTTCTAAATTACCTAATGTGAAAATAGTTACAGGTGAATCTTCGCAATGAATCAGTCGGCGGGGATAATTTTCATCAAGAAAAAAAACGGTATGAATACCAAATTTTAAATTAAATTCAACTTCTTTTTCGGCGATGTTAAAAATTTCTTTTTTTTTTGTATTACCGGCAATAGATGAAGCTACTACTGTTCCTATTCCTGGAATTTTTGCTAAAAATTTTTCTTTTTCTTTAAAAACTGCTTCAAGGCTGCCGCAGTAACTAATTAAGCGTTTGGCAACAATATCGCCAACATGAGGAAGTAATTTTATGGCAATTTTATAGATATCTGATTGTTGGCTCATTGCATTTTTATCTTCGCAAAAAAATTTAAAGCATTTATTAAATCTTTTTTTTCTTTTTTGGATAAAGCAGTAAGCGGTATGGGTTTATACTTTGCAACACCTTTATTAACAATTTGATATATTATTAACTCATCTCGCTGGTTAAAAAACTTTTTTTTAATTTCAATTTTATAAAGAGTATTATAAGGAATTTCGATTGATAAATGCTTGGGAGTTAATGATGTTACAGGATAATATCTTAGAATAATTTTATCTGATTCATCATCATAAATAATATAATGATATTTAAGAAATGTTCTGTAAATTATGAAAAGTATAAGTAACCCTCCAAATATACAGGCATAAGCAACTTTGTTTATCGGAATAAAGTAATCTGTAAAAATACTGTAAAAAAGTGAAAGTGTAATTAACGTTGCAGTAATAAATACAACAACAATAAGTTGTCCTCTAATTTTATAATATACATCTTTGTTATCTATTTTCATGTGTTTATATTTTTGTAATTTGTTGTTCAAAAAAAACTCACTGTCATTTAATAGTCATACATAGTCATTCAATTGTTTCATTGTTTCAAGGACAAAAACGACATACACGACATTAACCCCGTTAGATAATCGCTTGATTTAGG
>PCSS01000285.1:0-147 GCA_002771395.1 Bacteroidetes bacterium CG23_combo_of_CG06-09_8_20_14_all_32_9
GGTCAAATGAGTAGCATAGGAAATAGGAATACCTTTTTAGGATGTTTATCCGGTCCTGAAATTATAAATGGTAATGATAATGTAATAGCCGGCTATAATGCCGGTCAATCTACTTCTATTGGTAATAGCAATGTGTTTTTAGGCAAT
>PCSS01000285.1:166-1103 GCA_002771395.1 Bacteroidetes bacterium CG23_combo_of_CG06-09_8_20_14_all_32_9
GTTCAGGTTCTGATAATGTATTTATAGGTTTTTCTGCAGCATATAATAATAACAATGGTAATAATAATATTGCAATAGGTAGAAATGCAGCCTTTAATTTTGAACTTGGTACAAATAGTATTTTTATAGGAAATAATTCTGAACAATCAGTTGCAGGTCTTAATAATGCCATAGCTATAGGAGCAAATGCTATTGTTAATGACAATAACAAAATGATTTTAGGCGATAATTCTGTTAATGTTGGAATTGGGCTTTCTAATGATAATGTTCAATTTGGTCCTCAAAATAAGCTCGAAATTGATGCAGGTATTAATGGAACTGATAAAGTTCCCAGCGGGTCAATTGGTGCAAGTGGGTTAAGATTCCGTGATTTACATTCAGGTACAATACCAAGCCTTTCCAATAACTTGGCTTTATCAGTTGATGGGAATGGGGATGTAATTTTAGTGCCGTGTGCAACGGGAGGCGGTGGTAATGATTTTGATTGGGAAATAGTGAACGGAGGTCTGGATGTGGTTACAGGACATGGCAATGGTTATCCGACAGGGAAAGTAGGTATAGGAATAAGTCCAGTTGATGCAAAATTGCATGTGGTTACTACTACTGAAAATTTAGCAGGTTATTTTATAACTACAACACCTAGTAGCATAACAAATTTTGGTATTAAAGCTATATCACAAAATTCATTAAATAATGTTGCAATTTATGGTAATGCTATAGGTGGTGATTATTCTACTGGTATATGTGGTAGAGCACAAAATTCTAATGATTATAATTGTGGAGGTTTTTTTGAAAGTACAGGCCCATCAGCATGTTTAAATTATGGTGTAAAAGCTAATGCCCCAGGAAGCTCTACAAGTTATGGAATATATGGATCTTCCAATAATTGGGCAGGTTATTTTGTTGGGAACGTTCATGCTACTGGTAATATTACTCA
>PCSS01000285.1:1111-6466 GCA_002771395.1 Bacteroidetes bacterium CG23_combo_of_CG06-09_8_20_14_all_32_9
ATAGAATTCTTAAACAAAACATAACAGATTTCACTCAGGGTTTATCCGTTATTTCTCTGTTAAAGCCAGAAGCATTTTATTTTGACACGGTAAATTATCCTTACCTTAATTTACCACATGAATTACAATATGGTTTTACTGCCCAGGATGTTGAAGAAATTTCACCAGAATTAGTAAAAACCGTAATCCACCCCGCCCAGTATGATACTGCGGGCATTGAAATTTCACCTCAGTTAGAATTTAAAGCATTAAATTATACGGGTTTAATTCCTGTAACAATTCGTGCTGTTCAGGAGTTGGACAGCGCTGTCACCGTTCTTCAGCAAACAATACCCCCTGCAAAACCAGTGTTCGTATCCCCCGCTGACAGTACAGCAGATGTTCCCATGACAGTTACTTTTACATGGAAACCTTCTGTACGGGCTACCAGCTACACACTGACAGTTACCGGTGGAATAAAACCAAACCATGAAGTTGTGATTGTCAATACCAGTGACACATTTGCAATAGTAAACCTTTCTTATTATTGCTCTGGTTATAACTGGTATGTTATCGCTTATAATAATGAAGGTTCAAGCGATATTTCTGATACATGGAATTTTTCTACTTTAATGCCTCCATTACCCGACGCCCCTGTTCCGGCTTTGCCTCTGGATTCCGTTATTGATATGCCACTGTCAAATACCTTCACATGGACAAGACCGGAAAATGCTGAAAAATACTATTTATTCATTACTACAGGTTCGGCTGCAGGCGATATTATGGTAAACCAGGTCGTAACCACAGATACTTTTACCGTTGCAAGCGTACCTTCATACAACACGGTGTACAAATGGTGGGTTGTTGCTCAAAACTGTGGCGGTAAAAGTACAGATTCCGAAAAACGCACATTTACCACTATGCTTCCTCCTCCTCCGCCTGAAGCCCCAATTCTTGCATCTCCTCTTAACGGAGATACAATAACCATTATTATAATGCCCCGTAACCTTTTACACTGGTATCCTTCCGAAGGCGCTACACAATATTCAGTTTATGTTTCCACAACTCCTGATAATACAGGTATTGTCTATAACAGCACTGTAGCTGACACATTCAGTACTTGTTCACTGCCTTATCTGGATACAACATATTATTGGTGTATCAGGGCTTGTAATCCATACTCATGCAGCGGAAATTCTGAAATATGGAGTTTCTTCTATTCAGCACTGGGTAAAAAATCTTCAGAACCGCTTTTGTCAGATTCCTTATACAAAATAAATCAAATTCCGCTTACAGATGCTTTATCAAAAGTCATTCTGCTGAACGGAATTTATTTCAACTGGAATACCGCATTGTATCCGGAACTGGAGGATACTACCCGCCAGATCGGTTTCATTGCACAAGAGGTACAGCCGGTAATTCCCGAAGTGGTAAGCAGCGACAAAAACGGCATAAGCTATATTGATTACAACCGCATGGTTCCTGTGCTTACCGAAGCCATCAAGGAACTGAAAAATCAAAACGACAGCCTACAAACCATTATTTCCTCTTACGAAACCCGTTTTCAGAATATAGAAGCAATGCTTGCAAACTGCTGCAGTCAGGAAAAATCAATGCAAACTGATATTAACGCAACTATACAAATTAATTCAGATGCAACTATGAGTAAGGCAAACCAACTATATCAGAACCGCCCGAATCCGTTTAATGTTACAACAACGTTTACATACACACTTGGCGAAGGCGGCAATGTTGAACTTATTATTGAAGACAGTTTCGGCAGGTTAATGACCACTTTGGTTAACCAAAAACAAACACCCGGCGATTACAGCATTGACTGGGATGCCGAAAATATTACTTCGGGTATTTATTTCTACAGTCTAAAAGTAAATGGTATAGTGTTGGTTAAAAAAGCTATAAAGCTCTAATAAATAAATTGTTATAAAAAGAGCCAAGTTTTTACTTGGCTCTTTTATTATTTTCTTAAACCCAATTTCATTATTAAATCTCTTCTACCTGTTTTCAATAATGTTTTCACTAATTCATTCCGGTATTCGGGTTTATAATAAAAGAAAAAATTCTTCTGTATTCTTTTTTCGTCAATTGTTCTCGCAACAAAATTTTTTTTTCCTGTATATGGGTTCTTTCCTGTATAATACATTACCGAAGCCAACGTCATTGGGGTTGGTGTAAAATCCTGAACCTGTTCGGGTTTTATAGAAATCTGGCGGTTTGCCAAAGCAAGTTCAGCCATATCGTCAACCGAGCAACCCGGATGACTCGAAATAAAATATGGAACAATTTGCTGGTTTATATTGTTTACGCTATTAACTTTTTCAAAAATTTCTTTCAGTTCTGCAAAATAATCAAAAGAAGGTTTTCTCATCAATTTTAAAAGATGAGGAACAGAATGTTCGGGTGCAACTTTCAACCTTCCTGAAACATGATATTTAATTACTTCGGTGAGATATTCTAAATTCTTTTTTCTGAATTTAGATTTTTTATCCAAAAGAATATCATATCGTATTCCGCTTCCTATTGTTGCTTTTTTAAGACCGTGAATTTTACGAACCTTGCTATACAACTGCAACATCGGAGTTGGGTCGGCATTAAGATTATTGCAAACAGAAGGAAAAATACATGAAGGTTTTATGCACTTTTTACAAATTTCAAAATCGTATCCTGCAATTTTATACATATTGGCAGAAGGTCCTCCCAAATCGCTTATGTATCCTTTAAAATCAGGTTTAGTAACAATAGTTTCAACTTCCTTAATTATTGAGTTTTCAGAACGATTAGAAATAAATTTTCCCTGATGAATTGCCAGCGAACAAAATGAACATCCGCCAAAACATCCGCGATGGATTGTAACAGAATGCTTTATCATTTCAAAAGCAGGGATTGTACCCCTTTTATTATATTTCGGATGAGGTAAACGAGTATAAGGCAAATCGTAAAAATTATCTAATTCTTTGGTTGTTACAAGTGGATAAGGAGGATTAACCACGACAAAACAATTATTATGTTGTTGAACAATAGTATTTGCATAATACTTATTGCTCTCAATTTCAATAGTTTTGAATGCTTCACCAAAAGCATCTTTATTTGAGATACATTTTTTATAAGAAGGTATTATTTGAGCATTATCAATATTCTGCAATTTGTTAACAATATATGCAACTTGAGGTATTTGCTTTAACTCACTGAACTTTGAACCTGTTTTCAGTTTTCGGGCAATCTCAATCATAGTCTTTTCTGCCATACCATATACTAACAGGTCGGCTTTACTATCAATTAAAATTGATGGTTTTAAAGTGTTAGACCAGTAATCGTAATGCACCAACCGCCTAAGTGATGCCTCAATACCGCCAATAATAACAGGCACATCAGGATAAATTGATTTTAAAATATTTGTATAAACGGAAACGGCATAATCGGGACGAAATCCTGCTTTCCCGCCGGGAGTATAAGCGTCATCGGAGCGTTTGCGGATGTGAGCAGTGTAATGATTTACCATACTGTCCATATTTCCTGAAGTAACAGCGAAAAACAAATGTGGTTTTCCGAATTTTTTATAATCGCGTAAATCGTCCTGCCATTGTGGTTGCGGAATTATTGCAACTTTCAAACCCTCGCGTTCAAGGATTCTACTTATTACTGCTGTTCCAAACGAAGGATGATCAACATAAGCATCACCGGAAATAATTATTACATCAACCTCAGTCCAGCCAAGTTGTTCGGTTTCTTTTTTTGTTATGGGCAACCAATCATTTTTAAACATATTCAAAATGGTAACTTCTTAATACTTGCAGGGAAATAGGGGAAAGTGAGACAATGAAACAATGAGAAAGCGGGACAATAAGAACCAATGTACACTTTCACACTTTCAAATTCTTATACCTTACCTGTAACTATTTAGAACTTACCAAAATGGAATGCTTCAAATTCCAAATCGTAATTCCTTAATCCTAAATTTAGTTGATAGGATGATCGGTATAAAATTGTTTAAGTCTTTTTTCTAAAAGTGGCATTTGGTCCATGCTTATTTGAGATACACATGCTCTTAATCCTTCTTTATGGTTACTTCCGGTTATTTCCAGCGAAATTGCGCTTATTCCGTAATACATAAGCTCTTTTAACAATTTATTGCCATCAAAACCCGGGTAGGCAATAGTAAAGTAAAAACCATCGGCAATAGGGTTATTATCATCTTTGTCATATACAATTACAAAACCATTATCGGTAAAAAGTTTTTTCATAATGTGGGCTCTTTTGCCATATTCTTTTACATTTTCAACAAAATTATATTTACCATCGTTAACGGCTTTAAGCATGGCGGCAAAGGCATATTGAACTGAATGTGCAGTTCCAGCAGACAGAGAATATATTGCTCTGTAAATCATTGCATAACCAAATTTATTGGTTTTAAAATTTTCGTACAAATCAGGACTTACGCTATTAAATAATGTTTTAGAAATAGCCATCGTACCTATTCGCTGACCTGCATAGCTAAATGCTTTGGAGCCAGATACAAGTAAAATGTAATTATTTGTATATTTTGCAACAGAAGGCTGATAAGGTGGTTGTCCGGGTTTTGACAAATCCTGACGAAAATCCATGGCAATATAAGCCAAATCTTCAATTACCACAACATTATATTTTGTGGCTAAATCGCCAATAATTTTGAGTTCATCTTCAGTAAAGCAAATCCACGAAGGATTATTAGGATTTGAGTAAAGTATTGAAGAAATATTTCCTTTTGATAAGTAGTTTTCAAGTTTATCTTTTAGTTTTTTACCTCTAAAGTCGTAAACATCGAATGTTTCGTAAGGAATTCCGAGTGCATGATGTTGTTGTTTGTGAACGGGAAATCCGGGGTCAATAAATAAGGTTGTATTTTGTTTTTTAATAAATTTGCTGACTAACATAAACACTGCAAAAGAACCTTGTATAGAGCCTACTGTTGGAACACAATATTCGGGACCTAAGTCTATATTGATAAAAAGTTTAAGAAAACGCGAAAACTCATTTTTTAGTTTAGTAATACCTTCAATCATAGCATATTTTGAAGCTACACCTTGCCTCAAAGCTTCAATTTCAGCATTAATCCCGATTTGTGGCGACTCAAGTCCCGGCACCCCCATTTCCATACGAATAAATTTTTCACCGGTAATTTTTTCAATATCGTTTACCATTTTTACCAACTCACGAATTGTAGCAAAACAAATATTTTTAATTCCGCTTGATTGAATTATGTTGTTAACAACTTCATAATCTATGGGTGTATTATTAATCATGGTATTATTCACTTTATAGTTTATATTTTTAAATTTTAAGTTACAATATTAGTAATTATTATTAAATATGGATATGTTA
>PCSS01000368.1 GCA_002771395.1 Bacteroidetes bacterium CG23_combo_of_CG06-09_8_20_14_all_32_9
TTCATTGTAAATTGAATATTTGACATTGTTCACTTTTCAATTTTTCTTCATTTGATGCTGAGTAGTCACAATTATTTTAAATCCCCTAAAAATATTGTTATTACTTGGCAGATGTCTTCTTTTTCCATTATTATGGGGTAAATAGTAACCAAAAAGAATAATCATTTCTTTCCCTAAAAAATAATAATTTTGCATAAACTTACGTTTACAGTAAACTTGCTTTTTAGAAAATTGAAATACCGTAGTTTAACATATCTTTTATTTTTAATTGCTTTATTTGCAGTTTCGTGCTCAAGAACAAAGAACACAACTATTTCGAGAGCATATCACAATCTTACTGCTCATTATAATGCCTATTTTAATGGCAGAGAAGCTTATAAACAGGGAATAAAAAAGGTTGATAATTCTATAAAAGACGATTTTACAACATTTATTCCTGTTTTCACGATAAGCAATGAGCAGGCAGCCAAATCGGCAGCAAGCGAAATGGAAACAGCATTAAATAAGTCGGCTAAAGTTATTAAATTACATTCAATTACTGCACGTCCAAAGCACAAAAGCGGAAATGTCTCTAAAAGCAAAAAAAACTTTTACAATAAAACTGAATATTGTAACTGGATAGACGACAGTTGGATGCTCACAGGCAAAAGCAAATTTGTAAAGCACGATTGGTACGGAGCCGAAGAATCTTTTGAATACACTATTAAAGAATATTCTAACGAACCCATTAAGTACGATGCAAGTATATGGCTGGCAAGAACTTACAACGAAATGGGGAAATTCAACGATTCCCGTAATATTCTTGATAGAATTGAAGGCGAAAAAGAATTCCCAAAACGGCTGTTTAAAGACTTAACCTTATCTTATGCAGATTTATTTATAAAACAAAAAAAATATGAAGACGCTATTCCAAAACTAAAAATTGCCATTACCGTTACTCACAAAAAGAAAGAAAAAGCTCGTTATTATTATATTCTTGCACAACTTTACCAGCATTTTCAGCAATACTTAAATTCTTCGCAGGCATACACTTCGGTTACCAGGAACAACCCATCTTATGAAATGATTTTTAATGCACAAATTAACCGCGCAACTTGTTTTAATTTAGGTTCGGGTAACGCCGACCAAATAAGAAAACAACTTTTTAAAATGCTTAAAGACGATAAAAATATTGAATACAAAGACCAGATTTATTATGCTATAGCCAAATTATATCAAAAAGAAAATCAAATTGAACCGGCACTTCAAAATTATAAATTGTCGGCTAAATCAAGTGTAAATAATTCAATGCAAAAGGCACTTTCGTTTCTTGCCTTAGCCGATATTTATTTTGATAAACAAAAATATATCCTTTCGCAAGCTTATTACGATTCTACAATGGCATTTCTTGATGCAAAATATCCCGATTATGAAGCCGTTAATGCAAAATCGAAAAACCTTACCGAACTTGTAGAAAGTTTACTTACAATTCAGAACGAAGACAGTGTGCAACGCATTGCCGCTATGAGCGAAAAAGACCGTAACCGCATTATAGATGATATTATTCAGGAAGTTATAAAAGAAGAAGAACGCAAAAAGCAGGAAGAGCAACAGCAACAAATAAACTCTGCACTTTTTCAGCAAAATCAACAAATGCAAAACATGGGAAACAATACAGGTGGAAAGTGGTATTTTTATAATCCTGCCACATTGAGTTTTGGTGCTTCGCAATTTAAGAAAAAATGGGGAAATCGCAAGCTGGAAGACGATTGGAGACGAAAAAATAAAGCCGTTACTGTTATAGCACAGGATGGTGAAAACTCCGAAACAACCGATTCTACCACAACACCTGCTATTACTGACAATAAGCGCCGTGAATTTTATCTGCAACATCTGCCAATGAACGATTCACTGTTAAAAATATCAAACCAAAAAATTGAAGATGCTTATTTTAATTCAGGTGAAGCGTATTTAAACAAACTTAAGAATTTACAAATGGCAATAGTACAGTTTGAAACATTAATTTCGCGTTTCCCCAATACCAAATATAAACTACTGTCGTACTACGATTTGTACAAGATGAATGTTGATTTAACAAACAACCAAAAATCTGAAAAGTACAAAAATCTGATTTTGCAGGAATTTCCCGAAAGCAATTATGCGCATATACTTTCAAATCCAAACTATTTAAAAGAACTGGCAGAACAAAAAGACAAAGTGAATCAGCTTTACGACGATGCATATCAGGAATTTACATACCGTAATTATTTTAAAGTATTTGGTTACTGCAAAGTTGCCGACTCACTTTATGCAAACAATCATATAATTGCAAAATTTGAATTGCTTAAAGCCTTATCAACAGGCGGAACCGGCGATGTAACCGGCTTAAAAAACTCTTTATCCGACATTATTACCCACTATCCGGGAACCGAAGAAAAAACTGCTGCCGAAAATATTCTTGCTTATGTTTCACAAGGCGATTATTCATATCTTACAAATATAACAAACAATCATACCGATACAACAAATTTTACAACTAAAAATCAAGATACAGTTGAAGTTAAACACGAAACCGAAGATAATTTATATAAATTAGACGAAACCGATAAGCAATATTTTGTAATTCTGCTTGACAAAAATGCCGACATTTACCGTTTAAAATACAATCTTTTTGGTTACAACATTGACTATTTCAGCATATTTGATTTTGAAATTTCAACAGGAACGTGGAACGAACGTTATCAACTTATAAAAGTTCATCCTTTTAGTTCAAAAAATGAAGCTGTAAAATATTATAAATCTGCAAATAAACATAAAGATATTGTGTTCAAAGCAATTGACGACCGCCAATATAAGTTCTTTGTAATTTCCGATAAAAATATCGAAATACTTCAGACTGATAAAGACTTATACAGATATCAGAAGTTTTTTAACAAAAAATATCTCGAAAAAGTTAAATGACAAATCAAACAATAAAAGCCCGATTACTTTGGACCGACGATGAAATGGATTTGCTGCGTCCATACATTATATTTCTTGAAGAAAAAGGATATTTGGTAGATACAACATACAATGGCGATGATGCTATTGCTTTAGTAAAAACCCAAAATTACGACTTAATTCTGCTTGATGAAAATATGCCGGGACTTAGCGGAATACAGGTTTTAGACCAGATAAAAAAAATTAATCCTTTGGTGCCTGTAATAATGGTAACCAAAAGTGAAGAAGAAAACATTATGGAACAGGCTATTGGCTCAAAAATAGCTGATTATCTGATAAAACCTGTTAACCCAAATCAGGTTTTACTTGCCATAAAAAAGAATATTGATAAAAAACGACTCATTACCGAAAAAACTTCACATTCTTATCAAATTCAATTTAACCGGCTTTCGCAGGAAATTTCTATGGCAAATAGTTTTGAAAATTGGAAACAGGTTTATAAAATTCTTACTTATTGGGAAATAGAATTGAATAAGAATAATGACCACACAATGGACGAGGTTATTAAAATGCAAAAAAACGAAGCTAATACTGCATTTACCAAGTTTATAAAAAATAATTACCTGAAGTGGTTCAACCAAAAATCTCAGGATAAAACACCACTTATGTCGCCTGGAATTTTTAAACAAAAAATTTATCCGTTGCTTGATGAAGGAAAGCAGGTTTTTGTTATTCTTATTGATAATCTTCGACTTGACAGTTGGCGTGTTATTGAAGAAAAACTTCATGATATTTTTAATGTTGTTGATGATGATATATTTTGCTCCATTTTGCCTACCAGCACCCAGTATTCACGCAATGCAATGTTTGCCGGATTAATGCCATCGGAAATTGATAAACATTTTCCCGATATTTGGCTTAATGATGATGAAGAGGGCGGAAAAAATATGTACGAGGAAGAATTGCTTAAACGTCAGCATTCACGATTAGGAAGAACGGAATCTCTTTTTTATTCTAAAATTCTTAACAATGTACAAGGAAAACATCTTGTAGAATCTTTTTCTGATATTCTTAAATTTCAAATAGGCGTTGTAGTTTTCAATTTTGTTGATATTCTATCGCATGCACGCACAGAAATGAATATGATTCGTGAACTTGCCGAAGACGAAGCAGCTTTTCGTTCACTGTTAATTTCATGGTTTGAACATAGTCCATTACTTGAATTTTTACAATTGCTTGCTCAGCACGATATTACAGTAGTTTTAACCACCGACCATGGCTCAATTAGGATTGATAAACCTATAAAAGTAATTGGCGACCGACAAACTTCTACAAACCTTCGTTACAAACAAGGAAAAAATTTGAATTATCCTGCCCGCGAAGTTTTTGAAATTACCGACCCGGCAAAAGCATATTTACCAAAGTCAACGTTAAGTTCAACCTATATTTTTGCCTGTAATAACGATTTTCTGGCATATCCAAATAATTATAACTATTACGTTAAATATTACCACAATACATTTCAGCATGGTGGTGTAAGTCTTGAAGAAATGTTGGTTCCTGTAGTAACTCTAAGTCCTAAAAAATGAATTTGTTTCAAATAGATTCATTATCACAACTTTCGCAGGCTGCCAAATGGGTATTAAAAAAAGTCGGAAATCATAAAATAATAGCTTTTTACGGCGAAATGGGAGCAGGAAAAACCACTTTGATAAAAGAAATTTGTAACTGTATTAATTGTTGCTCACATGTTACAAGTCCTTCATTCTCAATTGTAAATGAGTATATGATAAATTGCAATGAATCAGTTTTTCACTTCGATTTTTATCGCTTAACTAACATAAACGAAATTATTAACATAGGCTTTGAAGAATATCTGTATAGTAATAATTATTGTCTTATTGAATGGCCCGAACTCGCTGAACCTTTATTACCGCCAGAAACACAAAAAATAAGAATAAATATTGATGAAAAACAGAAACGTATATTAACTTTTTACGTATAAAGAACGGAAAATAAAATGTAACTTTTTAATATTCAAAGGTAAATGTAATATATTGATTATTAAATAAATAATAATCAATTAAAATATTTTTTACCCGCATGTTGAGAAAATACAATTATCTTTCTTTTTTCGGATTCTTAAATCTTAAATCAATTTATGGTAACATCAAAATCAGACACTAAAGGCGTACCGCTTACGAGCAGTAAATTATTACCTATGGAAGAAATGCTTGCAGTAAAAAATAAACAAAAGAAATTCACCATAGGCATTCCACTTGAAGAAGATCGCAATGAAAGCCGTGTTAGTCTTACTCCACTGACTGTTGAGTTACTTACAAATAATGGACATGAAGTAATAGTTCAATCAAATGCGGGAAAAGTAGCCAATTTTCTTGATAACAATTACAGCGAAGCAGGCGCACAAATTGTTAGTAATAAAGAAGAAGTTTATAAATGTGATATTTTACTTAAAATAGCACCTCTTACCGATACCGAAATAGGACTTACAAAAGGCAATCAATTAATAATCTCATCATTAAATATTGCCACCCAAAATGCTGAGTATATCCGCAGACTATTAAAAAAACATCTTACCTGTCTTGCCTTTGAATTTTTCAAAGACGAAAACGATTGTTATCCTGTAGTCCGTTCAATGAGCGAAATTGCCGGAAGCACTTCTATACTTACTGCTGCCGAACATCTTAGCAATGCGCATGGTGGCAAAGGTGAGATGCTTGGCGGAATTACAGGAGTTAATCCTTCGGAAGTGGTAATTATTGGAGCCGGAACTGCCGGCGAATTTGCAGCACGCACAGCACTGGGTTTAGGTGCATTAGTTAAAATTTTTGACGCTTCGGCGTGGAAATTAAAGCGACTGCAAAACAATCTCAACCAGCATCTTTATACTTCGGTTTTACATCCTGTAGTGCTGGCAAACGCCTTAAAATCGGCTGATGTGCTTATTGGGGCGGTTCGTATTATCGAAAAAAGTCCAAAATATTTTGTTACCGAAGAAATGGTTAAAATTATGAAAAAAGGCAGCGTAATAATTGATATTAGCATAGACCAGGGAGGATGTATTGAAACTTCGAGACTTACAACGCAAAGCAATCCTGTATTTGTAAAACATGGTATAGTTCATTATTGTGTTCCAAACATTGCTTCACGTGTTGCACGAACAGCTTCGTATGCGCTAAGTAATATTTTTGCTCCTCTTCTTCTCGAAATTGGCAAAGCCGGTAGTATAAACAGACTTTCTAAAGAAAATGCCGGATTCAGGCATGGTATTTATATTTTTAATGGAATACTTACTAATCAATATATTGGCAATAGATTTAACATTCCATCGCAGGATATTAATTTACTGATGGGTGCATTTTAACGTAAAAGCAGAAAGCAGTGGATTTCTATACTTGAAAAGGTTATTAATTGTCATTTACCCCGTTAGATAATCACTTTATTATTATCTTAAGAGGGGTTCTAAAAATTAGATTTTTCGAGGCGGACAAGATTTTAAAACCGTAG
>PCSS01000144.1:0-150 GCA_002771395.1 Bacteroidetes bacterium CG23_combo_of_CG06-09_8_20_14_all_32_9
TATTTATCGAATATTGCTTTTGTAGAATTAAAAAGAACTTCGCTTCTGTACCATGCACTCGCCCTGATGTCTGAGATAGGTTTAGCATATTTTTTTACTAAACAAGCGAAATTATCTGCATCTTCTTCAGTAATAGAATCAAATTGCTTT
>PCSS01000144.1:159-6420 GCA_002771395.1 Bacteroidetes bacterium CG23_combo_of_CG06-09_8_20_14_all_32_9
TAATTACAAGCATCTTCTGTGAACTTTATGGTTGGAGCAACTGCGCCAATTGAGCATCCTGCATTGATAATTTTATTGCCGTCATCCATTTGAAAATGATAGGCTATAGAAATAATAGAGATTTCCATAGATAATCGTGTGCCGATTTTTATGTAACCCGATTTTATTTTTTTACCTGAATTTGGAGGAATAAAAATATTTCTTAATATTTCGTTTTTTTTCAAAGAAGTTTTTTTAACACCTTTAAAAAAATCTGCAAGCGATTCATTTCGGACATTACCGTTTGAATCAATAATTTCGCAAATTGCTTTAAGTGAAACTAAAGCGCATGATATATCGCCTGATGGTGAAGCCTGACAAATATTACCTCCTATAGTTGCTGTTTCTCTAATCTGCATAGAAGCAACGCTGTTTGTGGCTTCCCACAACACAGGGTAATTTGTTTTAAGAATACTATTATCTGTTAACCGCGATGCTGTTACCAATGCACCAATTCTTGCACCTTTTTCGTTAATTGTTATGGTCTTAAAATTTTCATCTTTCAATTGAGCCAGATTAATAACAGTTAAATCTTCTTGTGGTTTACTATTAAGGTCATTTATCAGGTCAGTATAACCTGCGCCAAACCTGAAATTTTTGTCCTGATATTTACCGATAACTTCCAGTAATTCACGGCTTGTTTTTGGGCTTATTACATCAAAATCCATAAATTAATTGATTATTAAATAATCGTTTTTTCTTTAATTGCTTTTAATACTTTTTCGGGTGTTAAGGGAAGCGAACAAAATTCAACTCCAATAGCGTTTGCAACCGCATTTGCAATAGCCGGGGCAGTAGGAATTAATGGTGCTTCGCCAACACCTTTAGAACCATAAGGACCCGCCTCATCAAATGTTTCGATAGGGTAAAAGTGAATATTTGGTATATCAGTGCTGGTAAGTAATTTGTATCCGTGAAAACTCGGGTTAATCAGATTTCCATTTTCAAAAATCATTTCTTCGGTAAGAGCATAACCAATGCCCATAACAACGCCGCCTTCAATCTGTCCCTGAAGTCCCAATGGATTTAGAACTCGCCCCACATCCTGAGAAACATATACATCCAACACTTTTACATTTCCTGTATAAGTATCCACTTCTACTTCGATAGCTTGCGATGCAAAGGCATAATTTCCAGAGACATTTCCTCTAAACTGCTTATCCTGAAAATCGCTTGGCGGTTCGTAAAAATATTCTGCAACGCACAACTCGTTTGGTAAACCAAAGTGCATATCCCTAACAATTTTGTCAATCTTTATTTCTTTGTCGCCAGTTATTATCAAGCCATTTTTATAAGAAAAATCACCTGCTTCAACACATAAGAGTTTAGAAACCTGTTTGTTCAGTTTTTCCTTAATCAGTTTAATGGCACCCAGCAAAGAGTTACCCGATACGAAACTTGTTCTGGATGCATGTACGCCAACATCCCAAGGTTTAACATCAGTATCAGTATTAATTACTTTAATTTTTTCAAAAGGAATGCCAAGTTCTTCTGCTGCAATCATTGCGAGTATAGTTTCAGAACCTTGTCCTATTTCGCTTGAGCCGGTAAATATTGTAAGATAACCATAATGGTCTAATTTTAGCCTTGTGCCGCAACCATCAGAGCGGTATATTTTTGCACCGCCTCCAACATGAAGCATTGATGCTAATCCGATACCTGTTTTATATCTTCCCTGATTTTTTTTCTTTTCTTTTACTTTGTAATGACTTTCTTTAATAACTTTTTCTAATGCAGGTTTAGCTCCACAAGTTTTATAATGTAATCTTTGTCCTGTTATTTCTCCTTTATAGTTGGCGTTAAGAAGTCTTATTTCGTCATTTCCAATACCCAGTTCTTTTGCCATCAGGTTAATATTTCTTTCAACAGAAAATGTCGCCTGCGGGTTTCCATATCCTCTGAACGAACCGGCAAAAGGATTATTTGTATAAACGGCATCAGCCTGAAAAGAACAGGCGGGAACCTGATACAACGAAGAAAAGGTTTGCATCATAACAAAGGGTGTAGTAGCTCCCCATGAAGTATATGCTCCATTATCCATAGTGATTTTAACTTCTCTGAATGTAAATCTGCTTGTTTCATCTGCTCCTGTGGTAAGGTCTATTACCATAGTTTGACGGGTAGGAGAAGCTATAAATTCTTCTTCCCTGTTGTACAGAATTTGAACAGGTTTTCCTGTTTTTATTGAAAGCAAAGCACATATTGGTTCAAAGGGTAGCATATCGAGTTTGCTTCCAAAAGCGCCGCCAATAGTTGGTTGAATTATCCTGATTTTTGAAGGTTCCATTTTAAGTGCATGGGCAATATCTCTCTGATATAAAAAAGGAACCTGAGTTGATGCCCAAAGTGTAAGGCAACCGTTAAGTTTAGAATAATCGGCGGTAATATTGCTTGTTCCCAAACAGCTATGTGCTACCCGGGGTAATGTATATCTTTTACTAATAATAACTTTACTTTTTGCTTTTTGCACATCAAGTTCACCATGTTCGTAATGAAAAGATTCGGCAATATTTTTATTTGCAAATTGTTCTAATCCTTTCCCTGCCAGATTAATTTTTGGTGCATTTTCCTTTAAAGCATCAAATGGATTAAAAATTCCTTTCTTAACATCGTATTCTACTTTTATTAATGATAAAGCTTTACGGGCAATATCTTTTGTAGTAGCTGCTACAGCAGCAATTTCGTCGCGAATGCAATTTACAGTTTTGCTTTTTAAAATCGGGTGATCTCTTTTGTATCCAATCATATTTACATCCGCATCATCTGCAGTAATTACACAGGCGACGCCTTCTAAGGCTTTTGCAGCAGAGGTATCAATGGAAATAATGTTTGCACATGGATATTTTGTGCGAAGTATCATTCCATGTAACATATTGGGTAACTCTATATCATGTCCGTAAATAGCCTTTCCGGTTACACGTTCCTTTCCATCAAATTTTTGAGTGGATTTGCTAATAATGCTGAGTTCTTTTGCCATATCGTAAAAATATTGTTTATTTATTATTTGTAAACTGCTTCAGCAGCGTTAATAATTTTGACATAGCCTGTGCATCGGCATAAGTGTCCTTCAAGGCTTTTCTTTACCTCGTTACGGGTAGGAACTTTGCCCTGTGCTTTACATTTATCGCTGAAAGATTTAATTGAAAGCACTATGCCTGAAGTACAGAATCCACACTGTACAGCACCGTGCTCAAGCATCTTTTCCTGTACTTTGTTTAAAGGTTTCTCAAGAGTTCCTAATCCTTCAATGGTAGTGATAGATTTACCTTCTACATTTACAGCAAGGTACATGCAGGAATTAATGGCAATTCCGTCAACAAGAACAGTACAGGCGCCGCACTCACCTTCAAGGCACCCAGGTTTGGTTCCTTTCAGTTTTAACTCATCTCTTATCAAATTAATCAGCAATAAAGAAGGCTTTACTTTTCTGACCATTTTTTCTCCGTTGATTGTGAAAGTAATTTCAATTAAACTGTTCATATTGTTTATATTTTTTATTTTATTTGTATTCAGATTGAAGTAGATTGAATAAGATTGAAGTGGATTGAAGGAGATTGACAGGATAGATATCGTTCTCAATCATTTTTCAATCTTGTTTTCCCAATCTTTCTCAATCTCTTCTTTAATCTTTTCCTGTCAATCTTTTTGTTAATGCAATAATAGTTATAATTAACGTTTTTTACAAAGATATGAAATTGTGTTATTATATTGTGAATGGTAATAATTTTAAATTTTTATTTTTTTATTTACCCCGTTAGATAATTACTGTTTCTATACGGTTCGTTTACCCCGTTGGATATTGTTTTTGGTTTGTACTTACTGATGAGAAAATAATTATCCAACGGGGTGAAATTTTAAGATATCTAACGGGGTGAATTGCTAATTTTTGATTTGTGAACTGTATGAATGGGCTTAATAGTTACAAAAAATATACGATTTGAGTCTGTTTCTTATTTAATTTGTATATTTGTATTGTAAAAGTGCAACCTTTATAAATGAAGCATAGTCTAACCAATACCTGAAAGAATGCTTAGCGAACAGCAATTGATAGAAGGCTGTTTAAAAAACAACCGGAGAACTCAGAAGCAACTTTATGATATGTATGCTTCTAAATTTTTAGGTATGTGTATGAGATATGCTAAGGACAGGCAGGAAGCTGAGGATATTATACAGGAAGGATTTTTAAAAATTTTTGCCAGAATTAGTCAATACTCTGGTTTAGGTTCTTTTGAAGGCTGGATGAAGCGAATTATAATAAACACTGCAATAACCAATTACAAAAAAAACCTGAAACATTATTATAAGCAATCTATTGATGATGTGAATGAAGCAGAATTTGAAACATTTTTTGCCGAACAGGAATATTCGCTGGAAGAACTTTTAAAGGTAGTTCAGGAACTTCCACCTGGATATAGAATGGTTTTTAACTTATATGCAATAGAAGGATTTCAGCATAAAGAAATTGCCAGGATGATGGAGATAGGTGTAACAACATCTAAATCTCAATATTCGCGAGCCAAAAAACTTTTAAGAACAAAGCTTGAAGAGTTGAAAAAAGAAAAAATAATTGTTCAAATTTAATGAATGACATTAAAAACATAGAAGATATTTTTAAGGATAATTTTAAGAACCTTAACATTAAACCTACCGAAAAAGTATGGAAGGGTGTAAGTTCAAATCTTTGGTATTCAGATATTCAGAATATTTTTTACAATTATACCCTTCAACCGGCAAGTTCGGTATGGCATAAAATTGCTTTGAAACTTTGGTTCCGCAACTTTTTAATTTTTTCGCCAAAAACAATAAATATATATTATCTTTCGGTAATTCTTATTATTTGCTCGGCTTTATTTTTTGCTGTTTATCAAAATACAGTTGATAGCAAAAAAGTTGCAAATTCAGATTTACATTCAAAAGTTACAGGTTTATCAGAAGACAGTTCGGGTTATTTAACGGCTTCCTCTGTAATTCATTCCACGGTTATTGATTCATCAGAAAATAATTATGTTAAAAGCGGTAATAACGAGGTTAATCTTGGTAATGCTCTAAATACTGGTAATCGGATTAAAAATACTGTTGCAACAAAAATTAATAACATTATATTGCACGAACCACTACTTGCCGATGAAGATATAATAAATGAATTACTTACATACGATAATTCTATTCTTTTACGTATGAATCAATGCCCGGTAAATATTAATATAGAATCTTTTGGCGATACCACTTTTGAGAATCGTCTTGTAAATGAATATAATTCAAAAAAGTGGTACTGGTCGGCAGAAAGTTTTGTAATGCCCTTATTTAACACTTCATCCTATAAAGTTAGTGATAATGAATATCAGTGTTTTGATAAAAATCATTCAGGTAGTTCAATTACTGTTCCTACTTTGTCGGGTGGTTTATTAGTTCAGGCAAAACATTTGAATTTCTCGTTTCAAACCGGATTATCTTACGGCACTTTTACAGATAAGCCCGATTATCAATATGCGGGTTTCCATTTCGATACCACAATGATAACTCAAATTGTTAATGGCGGGTATTATAATTATTTTGAGATTCATATTTTAAATCTTGATTCTCTTTTATTAACGGGTAATCATGTTTATATAATAATTCATGATTCGTTGTTTATTTCTACCGCAGACACTATTAATCAACAGCAAGTTAACGTAATAAAAACAATTGAACACAAACGGACATTAAATACATATTCATATATAGAAATACCATTAATTGCAGGATATACATTTAGTAATGGACGCGTAAATTTTACACTTCGCAGTGGTATTATTGCAGGATTGCTTACGTCAGCATCAGGAAATTTACCATCGCCATACTCTGAATTTGGCACAACAGAAGTTATTCAGAAATCTACCTGCAAATTCATGTTATCCGGTTTTGCCGGAATAGAAGCGGCTTTCGATGCAACAAAGCATATTTCAATAATTGCAGCACCTGTTTACAGAATTAATTTATTTTCAATATACAAAAAAAAATATATTGCAGAACAGCGTTTCAGAAGTTTTGGTGTTAAATTAGGAATAAAATATAACTTTAAATAAATATGTTATAAAATGTTAATGATTAATTTTTAAACACATAAGAGAAAGATTATATAAGGTTGAAGTTAAATGATGAGATTGAGAAAGATTGAAAAAGATTGAGAAAACAAGATTGAAAAGAAAGATTGTTAAATTGTTCCATTGCTGCTACTGCATA
>PCSS01000056.1:0-689 GCA_002771395.1 Bacteroidetes bacterium CG23_combo_of_CG06-09_8_20_14_all_32_9
TATTCTTCGCCGGGTTCAATATCAAAAAAATAGAATCCATCAGCATTTGTAGTGTCAGTTTTAATAAAAATTTTTTCTTTGTCTTCTGAAACTAAAAATAAATTTACCGCTTGTTTGCAAAGAGGGTCTATCTTTTCAAAAGGGTTGTCATCATTAATAAATTTATTTTTTTCAATTTGATGTTCGAGTTGTTGATAAATACTACTGTCTTTTATTGCGAAAATTTTTCCGGTAACGCCAATATTAATAAACTCTAACCAGTTGTACTCATAAATATCGTCGCAGCAGGTTTCGCTTAGCAAAGCCACGCCGCCTTTACGATTTGAAACCAGAAACCCTTCTTCTTTGTTTTTTCCTACTACAAAATAAATATCATCGGTACTCGAATTAATTGGATAACCGATGTTAGTTGAAGTACGCCAGGTGCTTAATTCTCCTTTATTACTAAAAATATCATAACCGCCCATTCCGGGCCAACCTGTTGAACTAAAATACATAGTTCGGTTATTCATATCGTAATACGGTGTAGCTTCGTCACCAAAGGTATTTATTTTATTTCCTGCATTTTTGGGTGTACGAAAAAGCATCTTTTTATCGTCATATACTGAATACCAAATATCAAGACCGCCACGTTTATTTGGTCTGTCGGATACAAAATAAAGAACTTCTGCATTCAGTTTTGAATCGGT
>PCSS01000056.1:712-6324 GCA_002771395.1 Bacteroidetes bacterium CG23_combo_of_CG06-09_8_20_14_all_32_9
TATATTTCGGGTTGTTAATTTCTGAATTAAGTTTTTCGGGTTCACTCCAACCGCTGTCAACTTTTTGGCTTAAATAAATTTCGCAAATAGTTTCGTTTTTCCAGTTATTATGGCACCGTGTAAAGTAAAAACGGTTACCATCGGGTGAAAATGCTCCGTTGCAAGTATTTTCATCAGGTAAATTAAATGGTCCGTCAAAAATTCCCGACGATTGCCATTGAGAGCCAACTTTTTTTGCAGTATATATTTGACGTACAGGCATTTGTTGCGAAGCATCCTGCAAATCAATATAATTTACTTTATCGGCTTTTAGCGAAGCATAAATTATTTGATTGCTGCTTATCGGGAATGGCGACATTTCAACATGAGCTTTATTAATAGATGTATCTAAGTGATATATAGCAACTTTAAGAGCAGAATCGATATTGTGCTTGGCAAGGTTACAGCCTTCAATTTCGTTGCGAACAATTTTTTTATAATCTTGTCCTAATAATGTCCCTTTTGAATTTTTTAAAAAATTTTGAAAATCTTCTTTGGCTTTGTCGTAATCGTCACACATCTTTTCCATTAAAGCCTGATAATAAAGAGCATCAACAAAAACATCCTTATTGTTTTCATAAGCTTTTGAATAATATTCTTTTGCAATGGGATAATTGCGTGCTTTCCGGTACAATTGTCCTAAAGTCATTGCAAGATTTGCATTTTCAGGATTTTTTTTATACAGGTATTCGTAATATTCAATGGCAGAGTAAGTATCGCCCAAACGCTCTGATTTTTTTGCAAAGCCCTTAATTTTTTGCTGACTCAGGTATTTCATGGTTTCGGAGGGCTGGGCAAAAGTGTTTACTGAAAAAATAAACAGTACAATAAATAACAAAACTAAGTTACTGTTATTTAAAATGATATATAAATTTTTTAGAGTCTGTCGCATGGTAGTGTAATTTTTTGCGGAATTGTACTTTTGGAAATATATATTAACGAAACTTCAAAAGCACCCCTGTGATTTGTTGCGACTTTTAAAGGCGATGAGTTAATATCGTAACTGAACCCCAACCGGAGTTGTTTGAATTGAAGCCCTATAACAGCAATAGAAGCATCAAATGCAGTAGAAAAGTCGTTTCTGAAAAAATATCCGGCAAAAATCTGTTTTATTACGTTGGCTTTTGGAATATTATACCCGAATTCAAATCCACCTAAAAAATCTGTGGCGCGGCTTTGTTTCATATATAATATCTGAGGGTGTGCATAAAATTGTTTGACAGGAATATTTAAACCTGCATTAAGTGCAACACGAATTGGCAGAATGTTGTTGTTTTCGAGGAAAGATTCTTTTGGCATAGTAACATGGAAAAATGAAATTCCTATTTCAGGTTCAAAATAATGAAGTTTTTTGCTCCAGCCTGCACCAATGTTTAAATCGGGGTAGTTTGTACTTAAATTTGTATTACTTTCATTATTTGCAAGTTGAGGGTTAAAATAACCAATCGTCATGTCAAACTGGCTTGGAAAAGTAAGTTTATCCATAGAAAAGTTTTTAAAGACCATTCCGCCCTGTATCCCTAAGTGTAAATTATGACCGTTTGCTGTTTTGTGCCATGCAAGTGATAAATATAACTTATTAACTGTTAGACCGGCAGTACCCGATTTATCATTTACTACATAAAGCCCGGCACTGAATTTTTCGGAATAAATATAAATTTGCTTATCAAAACCCACAGAAATTGTTCTGAAAGGGATTGACAAGGCACGCCACTGGTTACGGTAATTATTCATAATTCGCCAATCGCCATCGTAGTTGCCTGTGTTTGCAGGGTTTAGCGATAGTGGCGAAGCGTAAAACTGCGAAAAATGAATATCCTGTGCAGAAACCTTTATTTGCGTAACTGCCAAACATACAAACAATAATAAATAATTAGTTCTTTGCACAAAAAATATATAATTTTGCAAAATTAGTGTTTTATACTATTATTAATATATAATATAACTAAAATTTATTAACAAAGCATTGTTCAAAAGTTTATGAATATTTTTTTTATTTATCAATTTTTGCTTAAATTGCACAATTAATTAATGTCGGTATGTAAAGTCAAAATTAACTACTGATTTCACAGATTTAAAAATTATTAATCGTCTTTTAATCAGTCTAATCTGTGGTTGATATTTTTTTATTTTTTGAATTTCTCTGACATTATGGATAAGCACTAAATAATTATAAAATGAATGTTTTTATAAGATATTTATTTTCCTGCGTAATTGCATTTTCTTTTAGTGTATCTGCATTTGGGCAGGTTACTGCAAGTTTTTACGCAAATCCTGCACAGGGATGTAATAGTTTTACAGTTGATTTTACCAATACTTCTTATGGAACAGGCACATTAACATATTTATGGGATTTCGGAAACCAGAACAGTTCAATTTTACAAAATCCTACAGGAATAAATTATTTAACTCCGGGCATTTATACCGTTATTCTTACGGTTACCAATGGCATTGATACAGATACTTTTACCTCAAACATTGTTGTATTTCAAGATCCTGTAGCAAATTTTGCAGGTGTTGCTCCTTTATTGGGATGTGTTCCTTTAACTGTATCGTTTAACGATTTGTCAGTTGCAGGTAATGGAAATATTATACAATGGGTATGGGATTTTGGCGATGGTGGTACTTCAACAAACCAAAACCCTTCTCATACTTATTTATTAACAGGCTCTTATTCCGTTTCGTTACAGGTTACAGATATAAATGGTTGCAATAATGACATTGTTTTTCAAAATTATATAAATGTTTCAAGTCCTCCTGTAATAAATTTTACTGCCGATGTTACTACTTATTGTTCGGTACCATTTACTGTTAATTTCACAAATAATACAACCGGAACGGGAACAATTACTTATCTCTGGCTGTTTGGCGATGGTAGTGATACTACAGTTGCAAATCCAACACATACTTATACTGTTCCCGGAATATACGATGTAAGTTTAACAGCAACCGACCAATATGGTTGTCAGTCCACTTTAGTTGATTCTAATTATATAAGCATAACTATTGTAGTACCTGCATTTCACACAGTTCCTGCAGATTCTGTTTGCCCCGGCGACAGTGTACAATTTTTTAATGATGCCGGTACAACCGCCCTTTGGGATTTTGGCGACGGTACACCTACTTCAACAGATAATAACCCTATTCATGTATATTCACAACCTGGAAATTATATAATAACCTTTGTTGCGGCACCAGGTACTATTTGTGATTCATTAATTCAGGATACTATAAATGTTCGACTCAGACCAGTAGCTTCATTTTCGGCTTCAACTCACTATGTTTGCAGTGCTGCTATGCCTGTAACATTTACCGACACATCACCAGATGCTGTTAATTGGAACTGGGTTATAAATGGTGCTATACCCTCAACTTCAACAAACCAAAATACAACTGTAATATATCCTATTGAAGGGTCTTATTCTGCTACGCTGACAATAACCGATAGCTATGGTTGTATAAGTTTACCATATACCGATACGGTAATTGTTGATTTTCCTAACCCTGGTTTTTATTTTACCCCATCTGAGGGCTGTATTCCATTAACAGTAACTTTTACTGACGGAAGCACAGTAAATATTGCGGATGCTATTACAAATTATACCTGGGATTTTGGAGATGCCACTCCTATCTCTAACTTACAAAATCCGGTTCATGTTTACAATGATACAGGCACTTTTAACATAACTTTAACAATTACAACTTTAGCAGGTTGTACCGATAGTGTTACATATTCTGTACAGGCAGGAGAGCACCATACTCCAGTAATTTCATTTACTTACACAGGAGGTTGTGCAAATGATACCAGCATTTACTTTGAAAGTAATTTTATTCCCGCCTCGGACTCTGTTTATATTGATACTTACGACTGGTCTTTTACAAATGTGTATAACGAAACTGTGGGGAGTTCAAATGTAGGGGATCCGTATATAGATTTTCACGGGAACGATACAATTGATATCAGATTAATAGTAAATCAAAATGGATGCCGCGATACCCTTGATTCAGCAGCGGCTTTTTATCTTAATGGTCCTTATTTTACTGGGATAGACACTATTTTTTCATGCACTAATCCACTTCATGTAGGCGCCTTTATTCCTTTTATGCGCGAAGCTATACGCTGGTACTGGGATATGAATAATGACGGAACTATTGATGACTCAAGCCATTATATTTTACCCACAACTGTTAATGGCGACACAGCCTGGTTTGATTATCCTTCAAGAGGAACATACACAATTCACCTGATTGCTTATAATGATTCTACAGGGTGTTATTATGAAGATAGTTTAAAATTTCGCTTATTTGATATTCTTGCAGATATTACTGTAACAAGCCCTAACTGCCCTAATAATGTTGTTTTTGACTTATCAGGTTCTTTTGATTGGGAAAACCCTTCATATCCAAGTGCTAATGATACAATAAATTATGGTGATGGACAAATAATACCATACAATTATTTCACTGATAGTATTAGTCATTATTATCCGCAAGTTTCTGCTCAATATAGTGTAATCTTAACAATGCAAAATTTTTTAGGTTGCAGAGATACTGCCATAATTCCTTTAAGAATATTCCAGCCTGTTGCAGGTTATACATTAAGCCCTGATTCGGGCTGTGTACCCTTTACTGTATTTTTTTCCGATACAAGCCATGCCGATACAACTATTGCATATTATTACTGGTCTTACGGAACAGGTGCTACAGATACTACAGATACAGGTTCGGTTTATTATACCTATTTAACTCCCGGTACTGTGCCTTACTATGTAACTCTCACAATTGCTGATGTAATAGGATGCATATCTACAATTTCAAATCAATTTGTAACAGTACCTCCATTTATTGCAAATTTTGTTGCCCTTGATAATACAATATGCAAAGGAGATTCGGTATATTTTACCAATACTACTGTTGGTATTGATACCATTTCATATATGTGGTATTTTGGCGATGGCGATAGTTCAAATGTTATAAATCCAGTTCACCTGTATCCCGATTCAGGAAATTATAGTGTAATTTTAACCGCTCAAAGCCCGTTACCTGGCTGTTTTGACACTATATCAATATATGATTTTATTCAAATACAAACAATTACTACTGATTTTACAGTTTTAGATGCTCATTTACCTTGTTATCCCGACACTATTCACATTACAAATCTGACTGATACTATATATAATCCATTGTGGAACTGGTCATTTGGTGATGGGACTTATGCAATACAGCAAACTCCTTTTCATAACTATACCTCACCCGGAAATTTCTTGCTTACTTTAATTGCAACAACGCCTTTTGGCTGTAGCGATACAGATTCAGTTATGATTCAAATAGACGGACCACCTATTACTGAAATCTTACTTAGTGATTCAATTATATGTAAAGGTGATACAGTAACATTCTCGCTGGTTAATCCAATCGGTGTAACTAATTATTCTTGGGATTTTGGCGATGGTAGTACCGGAAACACTGCATCTGTAAGCCATGTATATAACTATGTTCCATTAAACGGATTTTTTTACCCTTCTTTGATATATTGCAACGATTCCGGTTGTTGTGGTCCGCCACAATCT
>PCSS01000226.1:0-949 GCA_002771395.1 Bacteroidetes bacterium CG23_combo_of_CG06-09_8_20_14_all_32_9
TCTGAACTTATGAAGACAAGGTATAAAGGTATATGGTATAACGGTTTAGCCGTAATTGTAACTTTCCGAAAGTTTGCAAAGGCCATGGCGCCGTTAACTTTCGGAAAGTTCCCTATACCCTTATACCTTATAAATTAAAAATGCTGATATTATGGACAGATTCTAATTAATATTGCTTTAAAATCTGATACTTTTTAAGCAAAACACGGGTGTAGCTCAATTGGTAGAGTGGTAGTCTCCAAAACTATAGGCTGGGAGTTCGAGTCTCTCCACCCGTGCAAAAAGTTTTTTAATGAACAAAGTAAAACTATATTTACAAGAAGCTTATTTAGAACTAACACAGAAAGTTACATGGCCTACTTGGAAAGATCTTCAATCAAGTGCTGTAGTTGTAATGGTTGCATCATTTATTATAGCGATTATTATATCGTTAATGGACCTCGTTTTCAGTAATATTATGAAGATGATTTATAGTATGTTCTATTAATTTTTTTTTGAGAAGAGCATGACAGAAATTGTAAAACATTGGTATGTAGTTAGAGCCATCAGCGGAAAGGAAAAAAAAATAAAGGAGTACATTGAAGCTGAAATAGATCGCTTTAATATTAAGGAATTTGTTTTTCAAATTCTTGTGCCTGCCGAAAAAATTTACCAGATAAGAAATGGTAAAAAAATCAGTAAAGAACGTAATTTCTTCCCTGGATACATTTTAATTGAAGCTACTATGATTGAAGAAATTAAAAATATTATTAAAAATGTTACCGGCGTGTTGGGATTTCTTGCAACAAAAGAAGGTAATCCTATTCCTTTGAAATTATCGGAGGTTAACAGAATACTCGGAAAAGTAGATGAATTAGCCGAAAGCGATGAAGAAATTAACAGCCCCTTCCTTGTTAATGAACCTGTTAAGGTTGTAGATGGACCTTTTAATGGTTTTGCAGGTATTATA